>QHRO01000201.1 GCA_003220155.1 Verrucomicrobiota bacterium | reverse complement strand
CTCATTGGAAATTACGGCACCAATTCGACTGATCAGGAAAGTACCCAACCGCATGTGCGCGGGTTCGTTATCGAAGAGCTAAGCGAAATCCCGAGCAACTGGCGAGCCGAAGAATCGTTAGATGATTATCTGCGGCGCTGGGAAATTCCTGGCGCGCAAGGCATCGATACACGCGCGCTCACCCGGCATCTCCGAACGCGTGGCGCGATGAAAGCCTGCCTCACCACTGAGATTACTTCGGCTGAAGAAGCCGTCCAGCGCGCCGTCAATGGCGAAGGCGTCATCGGGATGGATTACGTGCGCGAAGTAACCACGCCGAATATTTTTCAATGGGATCCGGATGATCAACTGAGCCAGAAATGGTCGCTGCAAAACGGTAATCAAGTCCTTCCGCCAATCCGTCGTCGTATTGTTGCCTTCGATTATGGAATGAAACGCAACATTTTGCGATCGCTCCGGCAGCGCGGATTCGGTGTCACCGTTCTCCCGGCCACAACCACAGCCGAACAAGTGCTCGCGCTCAATCCGGATGGCGTTTTTCTGTCTAACGGCCCTGGTGATCCGGAAGCGCTGCCTTATGCCCACGAGACGGTCCGCGATTTGATGGGTCGCAAACCGATCTTCGGAATTTGCCTTGGTCATCAAGTGCTCGGTTTTGCCTTTGGCGGGCGGACCTTCAAACTGAAATTTGGGCATCGCGGCGGTAATCAACCAGTCAAAGATTTGCGATCGGGAAAAGTGGCCATCACAGCGCAAAATCATGGGTTCGCGGTCGATCCGGATTCATTGCCGAAAGAGATCGAAGTGACGCACGTCAACCTGAACGACGGTACGGTCGAGGGAATGCGTCACAAGGAACTACCGATTTTTAGTGTGCAATATCATCCCGAGGCCGCGCCCGGACCGCACGACGCAAGTTACTTTTTCGGCCAATTCGCGGAATTGATCGACGGACGAACGCGGTAGCGTCGCTGTTGGTGTAGTCTTTTTTGCTGTCATCCCGAGCGCACATGCCAGTCCGGCTCGGACCGAGAGACCTCGCCAACCTGCGAGCGGACACACAAGCTTCTTTGAGCGTCAATGCGCGATGGGGGGGTCCCTCACCCTCGAAGGAAAGCGGGGTCGGGATGACAGAGCGTGATGATCTTTGGCAGCGAACGCTGGTTTGAATGATCAAATCGGCGCGTCCTCCGGTTCGACAGAGTCTCGCCCTACCAATTCGGGATCGCGGCCGTTGTTGGTAGGGCGACGCTCTGCCGAGCCCTCCTCGGAGCCGGCAAATCAACTTAGGAGGTCTAAAGTTTATCGGCAGCGAAATCAGAGCTGTCTCGCGCCTCTGCATAAAACTCGAGCGTGGCAGGCGAGTTCGCTCGAAATGGCAAGAGAACGATGGTGGAGGATGTAACATAATTGACCGGCGCGACTTTCGAGCGGACGTTTCGGGCATGTTCAATTCCACAATTCCTAGAAGCTTGAAAGCGGCGGTCGCAGCCGGATTCATTTCTGCTCTCGCGTTTTCGCCGCTCGCCCTCGCTGCGGAGCAGGGCAAGGAGAATCTCGACGCCTCGGCGTCCAAAGAAATTACGGGCGAAGTTGTCGATATGATGTGCTACGTCGATCACAACGCGATGGGTGAAAAACATGGCCAGTCCTGCGGGGCCAAGTGCATCAAAGGTGGTGGACCGGTCGGCATCGTTTCCGACGGAAAGGCGTATTTGATCGTCGGTGAACACAAGCCGATGAACGATCAGCTTGCGGAATACGCGGGCAAAACAATTACGGTCAAAGGCAAAATGGCTGAGCGCGGTGGCGTCGCCATGCTGGAGAACGCGGAGATCGTCAAAAAATAACGAGCGTTTAAAATTCACTCGACGCGCAGGTTCCCAACTGTGCGCCGTTTTGTTGTAGCGCACTGCGGCGACGCAAATTCTGTCGTCCCGAGCCCTTTTGGGGCGAGGGACCTCACCATTGCTCGCAACGTCACACAAATTTTGTTGATCACTCAACCATCGAGAGGTCCCTCACGTTCGTTGGAGGATGACGTCGTTATTGCGAACCACCTCGCACGAACTTTGTGTGATCGCTCAACGACCGTGAGATCCGCGCTTGCGTAACGGCGAGGGGCCACTGCCAGGTTGCCCTTTCAAGCAACACACAAACCTCGGCGGCTTGGAAGCCGCCGCCCCCAGTCAAGACGTAGCTTCGCACCAACCCATCGCCAGTTAGGCGCCTTTCGGGATGACACAGTTGTTCGCGCGCAACGATAGTACTTCTCGCAGCATGCGTACGCTATCCTGAATTAATCGCACCTTGCTGCCTTCATGATGATTCCAGCGGACTGGAATTTCCTTGAGCCGCAATCCTGCTCGCTGTGCAAGCAGGAGCAGCTCCACGTCAAAGCCAAAGCCGATGATTTTCGCGGCTTCGATAATTTGCCGACACGCTTCCATGCGAAACGCCTTGAAGCCGCATTGTGTATCCCAAAAAGGCAGACCAGTGGCGACGCGCACCAGCAAATTAAAAACGCGCCCACCTTGTTCGCGTCGCCATGGCTGTCGGTTTCCGATTAGTTTGCGATTGAGAGCGCGTGAACCAAAGGCAATATCCACTTCGCCGCGCGCGATCGGTTCGACAATTTTTGGGAGCTCATCAATCGGCGTCGAAAGATCGGCGTCAAAAAAAACCGCGATTGGTTTCGTTGCGCTCAACAACCCGCTTCTCACTGCCGCGCCTTTGCCGCGATTGGGAAAATTCTCGAGCAATCGAATCGCCACCGCCGACGGCACAGCGGCAACTTTGCGAATCACTTCGCCAGTGGCATCAGTTGAGCCGTCGTTGATGACGATCACTTCGCTACCGGGGCTTTCTTTTTCCAGATACGCAATCGTCGTAGCCAGCGTATCGCCAATGCGCACGGCCTCATTGAAGGCAGGGATGACAACGGAAATTGCAGGAAGCATGAATGGAAGCAGCGTCTCGCTTGTGACTACGAAGTTCGCTGGCTGTAAGCTCGCCCTTACTTCATTTGTAAATTTCGATTACGAACTTGCCGTCCTCGCGGATATGGCCTCGATACATTCCGCTGGTATTAAATGGCAGCGCAATATTTCCATTCTTGTCCACTGCAATGAGACCGCCGGTGCCGCCAAGCTTTTCGGCTTGAGCCAGCGCGCGCTCGGCCGCTTCCGACAGAGACATTCCGCGCAATTCCATCAACGCAGAGACCTGGTGCGCCACACTTGCGCGAATGAAAAATTCGCCGTCGCCGGTGCATGAAACCGCGCAGGTCGCGTTGTCGGCGTAAGTACCCGCGCCGATCACTGGCGAATCACCTACTCGACCCGGTAGTTTGTTGGTCGTTCCCCCGGTCGAGGTCGCAGCGGCAAGATTTCCCTGCGAGTCTCGTGCCACCGCGCCGACGGTTCCATGGCGTTCCGCATCCGAGATAATAAATTTTTTGCTCCCATCC
Source organism: Verrucomicrobiota bacterium (assembly GCA_003220155.1). GTDB lineage: Bacteria > Verrucomicrobiota > Verrucomicrobiia > Chthoniobacterales > UBA10450 > AV69. The sequence continues at coordinate 9,130 of QHRO01000201.1, read as the reverse complement.
GCGCCAGCTTCCTCTGCCGCTTTTATTTTCTGGAACGCGTCCCAGCGATCCTGGGTAAAAAAATATTTCGGGTCGACCATTTCGATCCCATGGCCTTTCGCGAATTTCTCAGCGCCGGCCCCAACCATCATTACATGCTTCGATTTTTCCATGACGGCGCGAGCAAGGACAATTGGATTGCGGACATGCTCGATCCCAGCAACTGCACCCGCGGCCAGCGTTTTTCCGTCCATGATCGCGGCATCCATTTCGATTTTTCCAGCGCTGGTGAAAACTGAGCCCTTCCCCGCGTTGAAATGCGGATCGTCCTCCAGTACACGGACCACAGCTTCGACCGCATCAAGACTCGACCCACCGCGCTGCAAAATTTCGCGGCCCGCCCGGAGCGCGTTTTCGAGTCCAGTGCGATATTCCTGCTCTTTCTCCGGCGTCATTTTGCTTCGCTCGATTGTGCCGGCGCCACCATGGACCGCGAGTTGGATTTTTTGCTCGGTCATTGTGGATGAGATTTCCTGCCCATGCGCGACCATTCCGCAAAGAGCGAAAGCAAGACAATGGATTGCCAGCGAAGTCAACTTCACCATCCCAAAGGAACAACGTGATTGTTTTTAATCCGCGCGCAATCACGATGCAGGTGCGAAATTTTGTTCGCCGTCACAAATGGCGATTACGTCCACTTAGGCGCCTGGTTTTACCGGCGCGATCAATCAAACGCGCGGCGCTCGAATCCATCGGGGCATTTTGGGGGCGAATCCCGCCACGCCTCGAACTATCGACACTGGATTATGCCAGCGAACACACGGAAATTAGTGTCCGCGAAATTCGTTGTGCCGAAGTCGTGCGTTTGCCGCCCCATCCCTTCCGAACGCACACATCGTTTGGCGAGCTAAAAGCGGCTCCAGCTTTTGTTTTCGAAATTCCGAACGTGAATTTTTGGGCCCATTATGGCGGTGCCGTTGTCACCGCAGACAATGCGCTGCTGGCCGATCTTTCTCCGGAAGTTTGGGGGCCAGCGAACCATCCAATTTTTTCGCGCTGGCACCTGCCAGAATCGGAGCTGCTCAACGGTCGAATCGCGATCGCGGTCACGCCCGAAGCTGGCGCAAATTACTATCACTGGCTGCTCGATTTATTGCCGAGAGTTCTTTTGCTCAAACACGCGACCCAAAACTTTTCCAACTACGACACGCTCTTGCTCAACGGTTCGCGGGCGAATTACGAACGAGAAACGCTGACCGCGCTTGAAGTTCCGCCGGAAAAGATTCGCTTCGTTGATTCGCACGATCGTTTCCAAATCGCTTCGGCTGTTTTCCCTTCCCTGGACAACAACGTCGTTGCTCCCTGGAAAGTTCACGGCCTGCACCAGCTCGCTTCTCCCGTTCAATCGAACCAACATCGCCGTCGTCTTTATCTTTCGCGGGCACGCGCAGCAGTCCGGCGGATCACGAATGAAAAGGAAATTTCAGAGGCCCTGCGTCAACACGATTTCGAAATTCTCGAAGCCGAAACTCAGTCCTTTCGCGAACAGGCGGATTTGTTTGCCAACGCCAGTGCGATTGTCGCTCCGCACGGCGCGGCCCTGGCCAACATAGTATTTTGCCAGCCGGGAACGCGTGTTGTGGAGATCACTACCCGTGCGGGTTATCGCGATTGGTATTGGCAGCTCGCCACTGTTGCCGGCCTGTCCTACGAAGTTCTAGAGGCGCAGCCGACCAGGTCCTCTTCGGGACCGATTGAGAACGCCGATATGATCGTGAGCCGCCAAGGTCTGGCTCGTCTGCTGGAAAGCCTGTGCGCGCATTGAGTGACACTCAAATTTGTGTGAGGTGGTGCATAGCGGGGACTCGGGATGGTAGAAATGCCTGCTCGCGTTAGCATTTGCATCGCATTTTCCTCTTTTCCGCCTAAGGAAGTAAGGCACGTTCCGTAAACATGCCCAGCGAAGAATCTGAAAACGCTTCGCCGATTATTCCGGCAAATCCGGTCGTCGTTGTTCAAGGCGTAGGGCATCTCAGCCGCGAATTTATGCGCGAAGTCGGAAGTCTATTCTGGTTCATGATTCTTTCGCTTGAGGAAACGGTGGAGCGCATTCGCGAGGGGCGCGTTCCATTTCGGGCCGCAAGTTTCTTCCGCCACTGCGAGCGAGCCGGCGTTGGCTCGGTCCCGCTGGTCGGTCTGGTTTCGTTTTTTCTCGGCCTGACCATGGCTTTGCTAACCGGGTACCAATTGCAGCGCTTCGGCACCGAGCGTCTCGTTCCAGGGTTGGTGGCGATTGCTTTTACGCGTGAGCTTGGTCCGCTGATTACCGGAATCATGTTGGCGGCTCGGATCGGCGCCGCCTTTACGGCCGAGCTGGGAACGATGCAGGTTTCTGAAGAAGTGGAAGCAATCGAAGCGATGGGGATTGGGCCACTCCGCTTTTTGGTCGCGCCGCGAATGCTCGCGCTTTTCTTGCTCATGCCGTGTCTCTCTACCGTTTCGAATCTGGCGGCGATCGGCGCCAGTTGTCTCATCTCCCGCGCTTACTTCAGCATCGCTTTCGTCTATTTTTTCGACCTCGTTCGCGACGCTCTTCTCATTCGTGACATCGTCACCGGCGTCCTGAAAAGTTTCCTGTTTGGCTTGCTCATCGGCGGGATCGCCTGCTATCGAGGTCTTAGCGTAAAAGGCGGCGCGGCCGGAGTCGGTACCGCCACCACTTCCAGCGTCGTCACCGCCATCGCAACGGTGATTGGGTTCGATACGATGTATAACATCGTTTACACCGTCTTCTTTCCCACATGAGCACGGCCAACTCCTACATTGCCGAACTCCGCGAGGTGACGATGCAATTCGAAGACAAAACTGTGCTCGACGATCTTTCGCTAAAGGTGCGGCCGCAGGATCGCCTCGTCATCCTGGGTCAGAGTGGCAGTGGCAAGAGTACCATCCTTCGCCTCATCCTCGGGATTTTGCAGCCACATGAGGGTTCTGTCTTTTTCAAGCAATTTGAAATCACTCGTCTGCCGCGGCGCAAGCTACAGCGGGTTCGCCGTCACATCGGCATGGTTTATCAGTACTCCGCCTTGCTCAGTTCACGCACTGTTCGCGATAACGTCGCTCTTCCCCTGGAAGAACTGACCGACAAGTCGCGCGAAGAGATTGACAAGATTGTCGATGAAAAACTCGAGCTTGTTGGAATGAAAGATTCCAAGCACCTGATGCCTTCGGAGTTAAGCGGCGGAATGCGAAAACGCGTTAGCCTTGCCCGCGCGCTGATTCTTGACCCGGAACTGGTTCTCTTCGACGAACCAGTTGCAGGGCTCGACCCGGTGATGGCTTCAGTAATCGACGAATTGATTATCAGCCTGAGCGAAAGGTCGAAGGTCACTTCCGTTATTGTGACCCACGAGATGGATAGCGCCTTTCGCATCGCCACCCGGATGGCTATGTTGTATCACGGCAAGATTATTGAAGAAGGTGAACCCAAAAAGTTAAAGGAATCGAAAAATCCGGTGGTTTCTCAATTCTTAAGCGGCAGTACCGAAGGCCCCATTCTCGAAGGAACAAAGGATGCAATTACAGCGTAACGAAGTTCTCACCGGTTTACTCGTCGTCGCTACCCTCGCGGTTCTGACCGGGATACTGGTGCTGTTGGGAGCGCCGGGACTTTTCCGCCCGCTAACTACTTACAAGATATATTTTGATAATGCCGCCGGCATTAAACTGGGCGCACCGGTATTGCTGGCCGGCCGCAAGATCGGGCAGGTTGCGAAACTGTATTCTCCCGTTTCTCGGGAAGAAAATCAGCGCGCCGTGGAAGTCGCAAGATCTTTGCGCGCGGCGAACGCAAATTTCACTCCCGCTCCCGAGAAAGCGCCGCGCTATGAGGTTCGGATCGATGTCCAGGTCGATCGAAATGCGCTGCTTTATCGCGATTCCAAAGCCCGCATGATTACGCTGGGACTTCTGGGTGAAGTTGCGATTGACTTTACCGAAGGTACCGAAGCATCAGGCCGGGCCAATTCCGGCGAACTCTTCGCCGGTGAACGAGTACCCGATTTTGGCGAAGCGATCGCCAGCATGCTCGATATTATCGCTCCAGTCGCGACCGAGGCCACCGCTACCTTCAAGCAACTTGAATTGACTGCGCAAAATCTTAGTCACATCACCGATGACAACTCCGAACTCAATCTTGCCCTTACTCAATTCAAAACTCTGGGCGAACACTTAAATCAACTGACCGGTCCGGAGAGTCCGCTTTCCAGTTCACTTACGAATTTGAAGCAACTAACCGGCGATCTGACCAAGAACGATAATATCGCGGTAACTTTGCAGAACTTCCGCGCTTCTTCGGAAAAGTTGAAGTCAACCCTGACTTCGCTTGGACCGTCCCTTCAGGAAAGCGCCGTGAATGTAAAAGAGGCCACTGCTACTTTGAAATCGGAACCATGGCGCCTGGTCTGGCCAAGCACAAAGAAGTATCCGGAGAATACGCAACCGGGAACTCCGGCCGGACAAAATATTAAAGCTGCTAAAGCAGGCCGATCTCCGCGCCCTAGTCCAACACCTGCTCGCCGAGCTTCCCGATAACCTAAAATACTTGCGAAATTAGTTTGCACATAATTGGCAGACTGCTAGGAAGGTCGTTATGGACTTATCACTTAGGCAGTTGGAAGAAGCGGTTTCTCTACGCCGCCAGATCGATTCTCTCGAGCGACGGTTCGCGGGTTTAGTTGGCGGTGGACGCGCTACTACTAGCACGCGCGCGAGAACCGGAGGCGGAGGAAGACGACGCCGGCGCACCATGTCCGCGGCAACGCGAGCTAAAATTGCGGCGGCTGCGCGCGCACGCTGGGCCCGAGTCAGAGGTGGACGTAAAGGCGGCGGCGGCGGCAAAAAGTCACGCCGTCGCGGCCGCATGTCTGCCGCAGCCCGCAAGAAACTTAGCGATATGATGAAGGCACGTTGGGCAGCGCGCCGGAGATCAGGAAAGTAACAAGTAATAAATAATTCGAAAGGACCGCGTAGCTTCCTACGCGGTCTTTTTATTTAGACTGGTTTCTCCGGCGTGGCGGCGAAGGAAATTGAGGACAGTTCTTTCATCCTCATCGAAGTCGTGAACTTCTTCAGCCTCGTCAATTTTAGTTCGCAGTCCTTCAATTAGGTTACCACTGAGGTACGATTCCAAGACCACCGGATGAACATAACATTTCCGGCAAATCGTCGGTGTGTTGCCAAGTAGTTTTGCCGCCGCCGTGATTGCGTTTTTGATGCTCATTGTTGCCTCCTTTTTCGATGCGAGCTTTCCCTGCGCTTTCAGTGCCATCGCCGTCAGAACCGTCCCGGCCCAAGTCCGGAAATCTTTGGCCGTAAAGTCTTCGCCGGTAATTTCCCGAAGATAATCATTCACATCCTGGGAGGAGACTTCGCAAAGATTACCGTCATCGTCGAAATACTGAAAGAGATGCTGTCCCGGCAGATCCTGTAACTTCCGCACAATTTTTGCGATCCTGCGATCGCTTACATCTACTTCATGTTGAACTCCGCCTTTTCCACGGAACCGGAAGCGCAACCTCATTCCTCGCACTCTCACGTGGTGATCCTTCATCGTCGTCAGACCGAAAGACTTGTTTTGCCTGGCATACTCTTCGTTGCCGACACGAATGAAGGTGCGTTGGAGCAACTGCACCACTGTCGCCAATACCTTCTCCCCCTTGAGCCCCGGCAACTTTAAATCGACCTGGAGTCGCCGCCGAATCTTGGGCAGAGCCGCAGCAAAGACCAGGACACGATCGTATTTGTTCTCATCGCGAATAGACCGCCAACGTTCATGATACCGATATTGTTTTCGTCCGCGGTCATCGCGTCCGGTTGCTTGAATATGACCATTGGGAAGAGGACAAATCCAAACCTGGCGATAAGCTGGTGGAATCGCGAGGCGTCGGATTCGAAGCAAGCGCGCTTCATCGCGAATCAACTTCCCCTCCGTATCGAAGTACTGAAATGATTTGCCCTTACGTCTTCGGGTGTAACCAGGTTGCTCATCGCTGACGTAACGAAGCCCGGCTTCTTCCGCGACTTCCACCGAAGCGGTGGCAATCTGCGCCAGCTTGCCGTTCTCTTGTTTAGTTTTCCGAGCCCGAACTGCCACCTTTGTAATACGAATGCCGCCCAGAAAAAGCGCGCACCCGGCAATGCTGAAACGGACTTGGTAGGGCACGCTCTGCGGCGCCACGAAGGAAATCAGCCCAACGAAAACTAGAGCTCGACGGAGTCTTGCCCTACGAATTCATTTACAGAAACGCCCGTGTTCGTGAAGCTAACCCACGCGATTACGTTCCGTAGCTTTTCGTAAACTTCTTGCGCGACTCCCCTTCTCCGCCCGCCGCGGGAGGTTCCGGCGTAACCGGTTCGTCAGGAACCGCGCTCTCGGGAGCTTTTTTTTCGGAGGGAGCAGCAGTAGAACTTCCGCGCGCAACTTCAACATAAGCGAGTTGCAAATTTGAAAGTGCATTCCGCAACACTGTCGATTCTTCATTGCTCAAGTTGCCGCGCGTCTTTTCCTGAATCATCGCCAATTGATCGATAAACATTTTCGCGACCTCGAGTTTTACTTCGCCCTTTCCGGTCTGCGGATTGGGAATTTGGCCAAGAAAAAGCGCGGCGTTTTGCGCCTGCATCATGACAAATTCGATGAATCGCTGCGCCAATTCTCCGGAATTCGTGCTGGTTTGAACCTCGGCCATGCTACTTGGATTTCGATATTGAGGGCTTTCCTGGCGGTCGCACAGTTGCGAGTACGTAGGCTTGCTTCCCAAAATACTTCGCCGCTACCCGCTTGATCTCGTCGCGTGTCACTGCATTCACTTTGGCTTCCAGTTCCCGATAGTGATTAAAGCCGAGTCCATAAAGCTCGTCGAGTGCCGTCATATAGGCAAATACGTCGTTACTCTGGTTTTGGATTTGTTGCTGACCGATCAGTTTCTTCTTCGCCCGCGCCAGCTCGCCCGCAGTCAAGCCGTCGCTAGAGAGTTTGTGAATCTCATCCAGAAATGCCTGCTTCACTGGTTCTATTTTCTCCGGATCAGTGCCGAGATAAAACGCGAACAACCCTGGGACCAAGGTCTGGATTTGGGCGGCGCCGACATAATAGGCGAGACCCATTTGCTCGCGGATGCGAATGAACAGACGCGAGCCGAGGTCGCTGCTCGCTTCATCTATTAGTTCGAGCGCATAACGATCGGGGCTGAAGACATCGGCGCCACGGAAACCGGCGACCAAAACCGCTTGCGCCTTCTCGCGCTCTGTTTCCACAATCTTCGTCCCCGTGAGTTGCGGCGACGGTGGCGGATTAGTTAACGCAAGTTCCCCCGAAGGTAAGGCGCCCAGCTTTTGCTCAAATAAATCTCTTACTTCGTTCGCTCTTACGTTTCCGAAGACGGCGATCACACCATTTCGCGCCACGACGTAACGATCGCGAAAAGCCAGGAGACCTTTTGAATTCAGACGCGAAACCGATTCCGGCGTTCCTTCCGGGCGAAGCGCGAGTGGATGTCCCGGAAAAAGCGCGCGCTTAATAAGATTGCGCGCCACCGAAGTCGGTTTTTCCTCCTCATCTTTGATCTTGGCCAACTGAATCTCTTTTTCGCGTGCGACCGCTGTCGCGGGCATGGTCGCGTTCAGTAATACATCGGCCAAAATGTCGGTGCCGAGCGCAAGATCTGGTTGAGTAATATCGAGGTTAACGGCAAAACTATTGTTGCCCGCCTGGACCGTGATTTCGCCGCCGACTGCTTCCAGTTGATCGGCAATCTGCTCGGCCGATCGCGTTTTCGTACCCTTCAGTAGTGTCTTGGCTGCTAACCGGGTGATTCCATTATTCGCTTCCGTCTCAGACAGTAATCCGCATCGAAATATCGCCGACATCGCGACCAACGGCAATCGCGCATCCTCTCGCACCAGAATGCGCAGCCCATTGGACAACTCGAACTTTTGTATCTCGCCGATGGCGACAGGTGCGGTGACGGCACTCTTCGAGATCAGCGACCCTTTTGGATTAAGAGAAACGACGGTGAGATTTTCTTCGCTGAGATATTGAATCGCGACACGCTTAATGTCATCAAGCGTTATCTTCTGAACCTTTTCGAGGTATTCGCGGCCAAAGTTCAGGTTGCGAGTGAGGAACCAATTCGTCCCGAGATCGGTCGCCTGGCCGCGCATGGTCCGGAGAGAAGCCAATTCCTGAGATAGTGCGATTTTCTTACCCTTGGCCAGTTCTTCAGCACTCACGCCGTCGCGCCGGATATCTTCGATGATCTGCAAAATCAGGCTCTGGGCCGCGCTCCGATTTTTCGGATCCAATATCGCGTCAACTCCGAGAATTCCGGGATCGCCCGGGGTATAGGAAAATGCGGAAATGGAAAAGGCCAGTCCCGATTCTTCGCGCACCTTGCGATAAAGACGCGAGCTGTGGCCTTCCCCGAGAATTACCGACAAAAGATCGAGCGCGGGAACATCGCGATGGGCGATTTCTGGAACGTGCCAGGCCATGGCGAAATGAGTCAATTCAGTGGCGAACTCCTGGTGGACTTCACGTAGTCCAAGTTGGGGCGGCTCAGCCGGGATATAGATTGGCGCCAGAGATTTTGCTGGTTGATCCTTGAACAAATTTTCCAGCTTCTCCCGCACTTCCGCTGCGACGATGTCGCCGACCACGATAAAGGTGAGATTGTTCGGGACGTAACGCCTCTTGTAATATTCCATCACCTGTTCCTGCGTCAGCTGATTATAGATATCGATTAACCCGATTACCGGCAGTCGATAGGGATGTCGCTGATAGGCGGTCGCGAAAAGCAGGTGCGTCATCGTGCGATCGGGATCGTCCATCCCCATCGCGAACTCACGCCGGATAACCTCCTGTTCTTTGGCATACTCCTGCGGTGGCAGAGTCGAGTTCATCATCGCGTCCGCCAGAATATCAAGCGCGGTCAGCGCGCCCTCCTTCGGCACATCGATCCAGAAAACGGTGCGATCGAATGAAGTGTAGGCGTTGATGTAACCGCCGACGTCCTGAATTTTTTGCGCAATCTCGTTAGTCGAGCGCGTCTTGGTGCCTTTGAAAAGCATGTGCTCGAGGATGTGAGAAAGG
>QHRO01000306.1:2953-3931 GCA_003220155.1 Verrucomicrobiota bacterium | reverse complement strand
ATTTGTTTGGCGCATGGGGCACGCGATTGAGCGGCTCCGTCCGCCTCAACGGCCGCGAACTGGGCGTGCGGAAGCCGGAAGAAATTATTCGTGAGGGGATGGTGCTCGTGAGCGAAGATCGTCGCCGCTACGGATTGATTTTGGATAAAACGATCGGCTTCAATCTTTCCCTGTCGTCTTTGGCGAAGCTGACGAAGAAACGTTTGATTGACCAAGGGCTTGAGTTCCAAAAGAACAACCACTTTTTTCAATCGCTCCGCGTGAAAGCACCAACCCTCGAAACGTTGGTAGCGAAACTCTCCGGCGGTACCCAACAAAAGGTTGTCCTGGGCAAGGCGCTCATGACCGAACCGCTCGTGATTTTCCTCGACGAACCGACTCGAGGAATTGATGTCGGCGCCAAGCTGGAAATTTACGAGATCATCAATCGACTAACCGATGCGGGCAAAGCTGTCCTGCTCGTGTCGAGCGAGCTGCCCGAATTGATCGGGATGAGCGATCGCATCGTGATCCTGCATGCAGGCCGCATCGGCGGTGAATTCAATCGCGACGAAGCCACCCAAGAGAAATTGCTCGCCGCGGCCATGGGACAGAGACAGGTGGTACTTACCTGAAATGACGAATGACCAATGACGAATGACGAATGATAAATGACGAAGGATGAATTAGAAGACGCTTTTTGGAATGAAGGCCGCGAGAGTCATGCAGTTCGAGAGACCATTGAGCCAGCTTCGCAACGAACTTACGACCTGGACGAGCGCACGGCGTGTTTCGGCGAAGCGATAATCGATTTTGCGAACATTATTCCGCGGACGCCAGTGACGCGGCCTTTGATCGAACAACTTGTTGGCTGTGGGACCAGCGTTGGCGCGAATTATTGCGAGGCTGACGATGCAGTGTCAAAAAAGGAATTCCGACTTCGTTGCGGAACGTGCAAAAAGGAAGCGCGTGAAACGAAATACTTCTTGCGGATGATCG
>QHRO01000306.1:0-2901 GCA_003220155.1 Verrucomicrobiota bacterium | reverse complement strand
ATTCTCCTGATGCAATCAAGAAGATCATTTCGCGATTTCTCGCTGGTAATCGCGTTCGTCGTCATTTGCGCGTTCTTCGCCATCGTGTCGCCGCAATTTCTGAGCGCACGCAATCTCTCGCTGCTCACGACCGAGCTGTCGATCACCGCCACGCTCGCCATCGGGATGCTGTTGGTGATTCTTCCGGGTAATATCGACTTGTCGGCCGGAAGCGGTGTCGGTCTTCTTGGCGGAATCGCTAGCGTTCTTGTGTTCGAGCACAAATGGCCGGCGCCGCTGGCGATGGGAATAGCTTTGATGGCTGGTGTTCTTATTTGGTCTTGCATGGGCAATTTGATCGTGCGCCAGAAAATACCGGCTTTCATCATTACCCTGGGTGGGCTCCTTATTTTTAAGGGATTGTTCTGGCTCGTCATTCACAATTCCACGATTCCGATCGTGCAAGGCGGGCAAGCCAATCTTTACTCGGTGCTCACCACGTTTTATTTGCCCCCGATTGCCGGATACGCGCTGGCCGCCCTGATCGTTGTCGCCCTAATTTTCGCAAAACTTCGCTCGCGCAAAGCGCGCCGGGGTTACGGATTTGCCGTCGAAGATCGAGAACTTGTCTTCCTCAAACTGTTTCTTGCCGCACAACTCATCTTTCTCTTCGTCGTAGTGACAAACAAATTCCACGGCATCCCATTATCAGCGGTCATACTCGGTCTGATTGCGTTCGCTATGCATGTTCTCACCACGCACACGCCGTTCGGACGTTATCTTTATGCGATTGGCGGCAACGAGGAAGCTGCGGTCATTTCCGGTGTTCCTGTCGAGAAAGTAGTTGTCGCCTCGTTTAGCATAATGGGAGCAATCGTCGCGATCACTGGCTTCATGCAGACTGCCTACTCCGGCGCTTCGACAACGACAGTGGGCGATCTCATGGAACTCGATGCCATCGCCGCGTGCGTCATTGGCGGAGTCAGCTTGAAGGGAGGACGCGGCACAGTACTGGGAGTTCTTTTCGGTGCGCTCATCATGACGTCCCTGCTTAACGGCATGACACTGCTGGCAGTTTCACCCGAATTTAAATTTATCACCCGCGGCGCAGTTTTATCGCTGGCCGTTTGGATGGATGTTCGCCTTGGGCGATAACGAAATCCTCAGATTTTCATTGCAGCACCGTTCGACGTTTGAATTTTGGGACAGCGTCGCGCTGAAGAGTGACCGTGATTACGCTCTTTCCCCGCGCACACGCGCGCGAGGAATGCTCTTTGATCGCCAAACGCCGTTGTTGCGCGAAGAGAACAACGTGCTTTCAGTCTTTGGGAAAATCGAATAGACCAACACCTGTGCTAAGCAGATGAAATTACTCGTAGTTCACCCGAGTTGTTTGATGTATTCGAAGATTTATCTTCGTCTTGAGCCGCTGGGCCTTGAGCTTGTCGCCGCAGCTGCCCGAGAGGCGGGCCACTCGGTCCGTTTGATTGATTTGCAATGCGAATCGCACCAGAATTTTTTCCGGCTGATTCGACACTGGCGGCCGGACGTTATCGCATTCTCCGGCAATTATCTCGCCAATGTTCCAGAAATTATTGATCTTGCCCGCGCCACGCGAGCCTTATTGCCCACTGCCTTTATCTCTGTCGGAGGGCACAGCGTCTCGTTCATTCCGGAGGAGATTTTGCGGCACACTGAGGGCGCTGTGGATTGCGTGCTGATTGGCGAAGGCGAAACCGCGATCACCAGCTTGCTGGATGCTCTCGCGAAAGATCGGGCGAACCTGAGGGAGGTGCCTGGCTGCGTAACGCTCGATCATCGCGGGCCGCCGCCAACCTTCGTGAAATCGCTGGATGATCTCTTGCCTGCGCGTGATATCGTTCGGCATCGCCGGAAATATTTTATAGGCCAGCTCGATCCGGCTGCTTCCATTGAGTTCAGCCGGGGCTGTCCATGGGACTGCGTCTTTTGCAGCGCGTGGACATTCTACGGTCGCAACTACCGCGTGAAGACACCGGAGCGCGCGGTCGAGGAACTGGCACAAGTCCGCGAGCCGGGAATTTTCATCGTGGACGACGTAGCCTTCATTCAAGCCGAGCACGGTATGCAGCTTGGCGAAGCGATTGCCCGCCGCGGAATCAGGAAACGTTATTATCTCGAAACGCGCGGCGATGTGCTCTTGCGCAATAAGAAGGTCTTCGAACTTTGGAAGCGACTCGGCCTGAATACTATGTTCCTTGGTCTTGAAGCAATCGACGAGGAGGGACTGAAGCGTTACCGAAAGCGCATCACACTCTCCAAAAATTTTGAAGCACTCAAGTATGCCCGCTCGCTCGACGTAAATGTTGCAGTCAACATCATTGCCGATCCCTCGTGGGACCGCGAACGCTTCAAGGTCGTGCGCGACTGGTGCCTGGAAGTTCCCGAGGTCGTTAATATCAGCATTAATACGCCGTATCCCGGCACGGAAACCTGGCATACCGAATCGCGTCGTCTTACGACCCGCGACTACCGGCTGTTCGACATCCAGCACGCGGTGTTGCCGACCAAGTTGCCGCTACCGGAATTTTACAAGGAACTTGTGGAATGCCAGCGCGTGCTCGCCCGTAAAAATCTTGGCTGGGCGGCGCTGCGCCAGTGCGCGGGAGTTGTCATCCGGAAATTGCTTTGCGGACAAACCAATTTCATCCGGATGCTGTGGAAGTTCAACAACGTGTATCGTCCTGAGCTCCAACTCGCCGATCATCGTCGGCGGGTAAAATACGAAATCAGTCTGCCGCCGCCTTCGGTTGCCACTGCGCAGCAGAGGAGGCTTTACATTCACGAAAATCGAGGACGCAACGGCCGGCAGATTGATCATCGGACCGAGGAATTTGTTAACGCAACTCGCATGGGCACGGCAGGCTGAGCGGACCTTCTATG
>QHRO01000200.1 GCA_003220155.1 Verrucomicrobiota bacterium | reverse complement strand
TCGTTAGACCGTCTTTTGTGAGCTAAGAGCAAATCAGATGCGGCGGATGCCAAGAGCAAAAGCGTTGTTGAGAGGGTAAAAGGATTCAGGTGTGGCCAGCTTCAGCGCTGCCAGTGCGCTCCGCTTCGGCTGGTAGTGCTTTAACAGGATGCGCACGTTCTGGATCGAGGCGATCAAGTAATCTTGGATTTGCTGCCGCCAGAGTCGGCGCCAACGCGCCCGCTTATAGTGATGATTGTTAGCCGCATCAGCAAAGCTCGCTTCCATTAAATGACGTCGCCTTCTGCGATCGCGCTCGGCGGCGCGACTGTGTGCCTGGGCTCTTGCTATATCTAGGGCCGCTTGTTTTTCATGCCGTTTGAGTGAGCGGCCATTGCTTGCCCTCGTGCACTGAGCTCGCAAGCTACAGCCGGCGCACACCGCCTTGGCCCCTTTATACTCTATGGTGCGTTTGGCCCAATGCAGCCGCCGCGGCTTTAAAGTCTCACCAGCAGGACATCGATAAATATCCTTCACTGGATCACACTCAAAGGCGCTCTCAGGAAAGATACCTTTGCTCCTAATATGATTCTGCTTGGCGGAAGCATCGCCCATGTGACTCCTGGTCCCGCGCTCGGCACACGCTACATAGTTCTCCTGCGTCCCGTACTTGTGATCAGCCACCGCTACTTCTACATGACTAACGGTGTTCTTCTCATGTTGTTCAATTAACTCGAGCAACTTCTTGTTCTCCGGGATGCTTCCGGGAGTTGTCTCGACTGCGGTAATCACTCCCTTTTGATCATCAATAGCCCGGTGATGATGGTAACGTGGCCGGGAGTCGCCACCGCCTCGGCGCACCGCGGCGGCATCCGGATCACTCCGGCTCATCAGCCGATCATTGACCGCCTCATAACTCTCCGGCGTCGTAGTATCCTCCAGCTTGCTCTCCGTCGCTCGATAGGCCCGCTTCAAGGTCGCAATCAACTCCGGCGTGCCTTTGATGACCGATTCTTTCGAGGCGGCGGCATCAACCAGACTGGAATCAACGTAAAGCTTGCTCCCATCGACCAAGCCCGCTTCTACACACTGCGCCACGGTGCGGATAAACAAACTCTCAAACACCTCCTTGCCCCAGCGCGCCCGCGCCTTACTCAGCCACTAGGATGGGGAATCACATCATCGAGCGAGTAACCTAGAAACCAAAGGTAATCGAGTCGCTCGGCGATGATCTTCATTAGCTCGCGCTCACTCGACACATCATCAAAGAAAAGCAGAAACATCATTTTCAGGATCACCACTGGATCAATCGAGACGTTACCGTTGTCTCCGTAGCAGTGCGCCACTTCCTCGCGCACAATGCCAAAATCGATGGCCGCTTTTACTGCGCGCAGCGGATGATTGGCTCGCACGCGCTGCTCCAGATTAACCGCGTAGTTAAAGAGCTGCGGCTCGCTCTTTTGCTCTCCCATCATGATGGGAGCATTGCTTTAACAGATCGCCTCTGACTTGGGCACTATTTTTTTGGAAGACAAGCGATTTGGGCAACAGGCCCTTAATTCTTTGACACTTCGCGGGAAGCAGCCAGTTCTCCGAATCGCCGCTGATTTAAGAAGTAGAAGAAAGCTCGCCGCGGCGCAGGTTTCATGTAGGTAACGGCATTGCTAGAAAGTCGGAATGATTCGTAAGACCACGCCGGAACGACTGAGTTTTTTTCCGACGCAATCTTCGCTGTCCTTATCACGGTGCTGGTTTTAGAACTGCGTCCACCGGAGCAACCTACCTTCGAAGCTCTCCTGGAGCGCTGGCCGACATGGTTAAGCTACGCGGTCAGTTACTTGTTCATCGCGATCGTTTGGGCCAATCATCACTACTTGCTGCGCTACGCCAGGGAAGCCACGCCGCGTTTGATGTGGTTCAACTTCGCCCATCTCTTTTCCGTCTCGCTGCTGCCGCTCTCTACCGCCTCGATGGCGGTGAGCAGGCTTTCGTCCCAGCCGGTCGCGTTCTACGCGGCGGTCTGCATCAAGCCTTTGCCGAATATCAATCGTTGTACACGGCTGAAGCTTTTGCCATTACTACTCCTACCCCGGCCGAAATCGAACAAGTGGAGAATTTCGCCAGGGCCGGCGGTTTCCAACGCATGCTTCTAAGCACAACGCCGTTTCTCGATGACGCGATCCGATTGTATCAACGCTTCGGTTTTGAACGGATCCGCGAAGGGCCGCACGACTTGGCTGGAACGCCGCTGTTCACAATGGAAAAGGCAGTTCGGTAGAGGCAGGCGAAGGAGCAGAGAGCAAGGAGCTGCGAGCTGGGAGCTCGTAGTCGAGTCGAGAGGACAGAGGACAGATGTCAGAGATCAGTTAAGATCGTCCATCGGCTGCTTTATTTCGGGAATCACTCTCGTTAGTTCGCGGCAGGCTACCGATGCGACAGATCATCCAGGACTCGCAGCACGAGAGAACGAAGAATAATTAATACGCTCATAAAATTCTTTCCCTCCGATGTGGGCTCATTTCAGCGTCCCCGCCATTGCGCTAGCCAATACAAACATCGACCAGAAGGCGATAAGGACAATTACTCCGAAAGTAATCAGCTCAGACGAATAGTCGGGCTGCGCTCGGTAGGCGTATCGATCGGTGGTGAAACGGCGGACGCGCATCTGCCTCGGTGTTGTGTTTTTCATCGTTTCAACGCTCCTTTCATGAGGTCACTGAAATTGACAACCATTTGCACCCGCGCGCTGCGCTCTAAAAGTAACGCCGTTGTCAGCTTCCGCCGAACCGAGCGTGTTTCGGCGAAGTTATTGGTCGGAGCAAAAACGAAAAAGTGAACCGCATTCCCGTCAATTTGACCCTCGATAATGCTAGCCGTAGTTTTGCTTCGTCTGTTTCGGCCGCATCGACCCGAGCATTTTCTAAAGGAGTAACATCATGCCGACGTACATCAGTTTGGTTCAATTTACCGATAAAGGGATTCAGGCCGCTAAGGAGACGACGCAGCGGGTGAGCGACTGGGCCGCCAAGGTGAAGTCAAAGGGAGTGAACATCAAAGACATGTATTGGACGCTTGGTCATTATGATCAGGTGTGCGTCTTCGAGGCGCCGAACGACGAGACGGCAGCGAGCGTGTTGCTGGCGGCGGACATGCTGGGCAACATCCGCACGCAAACAATGCGGGCCTTCACAGGCTCCGAAATGAAGACGATCCTGGACAAGGCGCCCTGACCGGCGGGCTTCAGTTATCAGCTATCGGTGTAGGGTCTCGCGTTGCCTCAATTTACCGACCTCGCTGCTCCTCTACAGCGATGAATCGCTGAAAGAAACGGGGGACGGATCCGCAGGCTACCGATGCGACAGATCATCCAGGACTCGCAGCACGAGAGAACGAAGAATAATCAATAAGCTCATAAAATTCTTTCCCCCCGATTTGGGCTCATTTTAATGTCCCCGCCATTGCGCTGGCCAGTACAAACATCGACCAGAAGACGGTGAGGACGATTGCTCCGAAGGTAATCAGCTCAGACGAATAATCGGGCTGCGCTCGGTAGGCGTACCGATCGGTAATGAAACGGCGGACGCGCATCCGCCTGGGTGTTGTGTTTTTCATGGTCTCAACGCTCCTTTCATGAGGTCACTGAAATTGACATCCATTTGCCTCCGCGCGCTGCGCCTTAAAAGTAACGCCGTTGTCACCTTCCGCTGAACCGATTACATAGTGTTGGATAGTGTTGGGGATGGGCCCCGATGAAACCTCGAAGGGTTTTCGTCTGAATACTTCGCGGCGCAATAGCGTCTTTTATTTCTAACTGGTGTTATACCTGAATATGAGAATGAAATTTTCTACCATCGCGCTCGCGGCGCTGCTCTTTGTAGGGCTTTCGCTGACGTCTTCTTTTGCACAAGTCGGTATATCGATTGGGATCGCGCCACCCGCGATACCGATATATCAGCAGCCCTATCCTCCAGCCGCAGGCTATATTTGGACTCCGGGCTACTGGGCCTACGATACCGATTATTACTGGGTCCCTGGCGCCTGGGTTCTTCCGCCGCGCGTCGGATTCCTGTGGACCCCCGGATACTGGGGCTACAACGGGAGCAATTACTTCTTCAACGAAGGCTACTGGGGCCCGACCGTTGGGTTCTACGGCGGAATCAATTACGGCTACGGCTACGGGGGGCAGGGCTACTACGGCGGACGATGGGTCGGCAATACGTTCCGCTATAACAGGGCCGTGACCCGGGTGAACACAAATGTGATTCACAACACCTACGTCAACAAACAGGTCGTCAAGAGCACCGGCAGCCGCGCCAGCTTTAACGGCCCGGGCGGCACAACAGCCAAGCCCACCTCGCAGGAAGAAGCGGCAGCCAAGGCGGAGCACGTCCCAGCTACTTCGACACAGCAGTCACGCGTCGAGGCAGCGAAGAACAATCCCGCTTTGCATGCTGCTAATAATCAAGGGAAGCCTAATGCCGAAGCGATCAAGGCACTCGACCGCAACAGCGAAACGCAGGCTGGTGCCGGGAAGGCCAAAGGCAAAGCTGGCCAGGAAGCGGCTAAGGGGAACTCCGCTTTCGGCCACAAGCAGGGCGACGCGACGACCCGCACCACGGGATCGCAAAACAACGCCTACGGCAAGGCACAGTCGGCGGAGGCACATGCTTCGCACGCGGCGAAATCGCACCGGACTGTCCAACAAGCGGGGCCCGCCTCGAGCACTCACGCCAAGGGGCAAGCCGCGCAGCCCAACAAAAAGAAGAAACCGAAGAACGAAGGGCCAGGCGGCGGGCATTAGCAGGAATCAGAGGTCAGAGATCGGCGGACAGAGATCAGAAGGATCGAAGACCTCCCAAGCCGCGCGCGCCCAGTTCGCCGAGATCGCTTCCGACTTGAAGAGCTGATTGGCGAGTAGTCGAAGACCTAGGAGCTGACTTGTTTGCGTCCTATGGAACAAAAACTGGGGTTTATGCGTAACCCATTGGTGTTGTTAGCTAAACGGGCTCACAACTCTTGCGATCCGAGGCGTGCGAAGAACTCAAGGGTTGCCATTTAACTATAAATACCATAAACTGTGCAGATGATGATTTACCAAAGCCAACCGGTTTTCACTATTGGCCGAGCGCCGTTCGTCGCCGGAGCGATTCATGTTCGCAACCAGATGCGAGTCCTCAAACAACGCGAGAGGGCTCGGAGACATAAGGCATTTCTTGAGCGCATTTCCTCGCTGCGCATCGGCCCGAGCCGGACTGGCGGTCCGAGCCGGACTGGCGTAAGACGCGACCCAGCCCACACGCGCTGGGACGCGACCGCCAGCGCTTAGTAAAAGCGGACAGAGGACAGCCACCTACGCGCAAGGCTCCGGCGTGCCAGATAGGGCAGAGGTCGGAGAGCAGAAGCGTCCGTCATCGTAGCGATTGAGCGATTGCTCGAAATACGTCACAATCCTCCAGAACAAATGCGAAACGCCTTTAGCAAAATTTTTCTCATCCTTGTTGTTGGACAAGTATCCTTCGGCTTGTCTGTTGCGGAAGCCGGGCCGTTCGATTTCTTACGAAGGATTCGGGACTCCATCGCTCATCCACGCCCTCATCAGCGAACGCCTTCCACTACTCGATCGAAGAAGGATAACAGCACCACCGTCAAACGAAACGACCTCAGACCACCGGACCTAAAAGAACCGGAGCCAACAGAATCACCGGAGCCAGTGACTACTCGAACCGCGTCCAGCGTGCCTACGCAACGGCCGCGAACAGATCTCCCCTATGGCGTTTCGCTGCCGAACAAACCGGGATTCGTGATTAGTCCTTATTCGCCCAACGCCGGCTATGTCGACATTCGCGGCTTTCCCAGCGGAACCGAAGTCAAAGATCCTTATACCGGCAAAGTGTTCATCACGCCTTAAGGGAAGATGGGAGGCGGGGCTAATCAGAGGTCAAAGAAAAGAGGCCAAGCCTCGCGTTATCAGCTATTGGTTGTCAGGAGTTCAATTCCACCGGCCTTGACTGTGGAATAATCTCGTGATCGTGCGTGCAGAAGCTTACGCCCCCGGCCGGGTCGAACTTCTGGGCAATCACACCGACTACAATGGGGGCATGGTTCTCGGTGCCGCCATCGACCGCGGCTTGAACGTGACTGGTCGACGTCAAGAAGATGGGCTGATCCGAATCAGCTCCGCCAAGATGGGAAGCATGGAAATCCGCCGCGCCGAGCTATGTCCGCAGACGGAACATCCTTGGGCTAATTATGCGCTTGGTGTCGTGAGTGAGCTGGACTCTTTGGGTCTTCCAATCCCGAATTTTTCCGCGTGGGTTGATGGAGATCTTCCCGCGGAATCCGGGCTTGCCAGTTCCGCCGCGCTTGAGGTAGCGACGGCATTCTTTCTTCTAAAACTGTCCCGGGCGGAACTGCCAGGGCTGCAAATTGCCAAACTATGTCAACGCGTCGAACATCAGTTTGTTGGTGTTCAATCCGGTTTGCTGGATCAAGTTTGTTCGATTTTTGGCCGTGAAGGACACGCTGTCTTCTTCGATGCCGGAAATGAGGAAGTCCGAACGATCCCATTTCCATGCGGGTTTGCGTTGCTCATTGCTGAATCAGGTAGCAAACGGGAACTCGCCAGCGGCCTATATAATGAGCGGCGCAAAGAAACGCAGTTGGCCGCCAATGCCCTTGGCATCCCAACTCTGCGAGATGCGTCTCGCGCCACCCTCGAAAAATCGAATCTTTCTTCTGTGTTATTGCGTCGCGCCAACCACATCGTTGGCGAAAACGAGCGGGTCCGGCGGGCGCTTGACCTTCTCTCCGCCGGTGACGGCCTCGGCTTTGGAGCTCTAATGAATGAATCGCACGAAAGTTCACGAACAAACTTCGAGAACAGCACCCCTGAACTTGATCTGCTCGTCGACATCGCACGGAGTCTACCAGGCGTTTGTGGTGCGCGGCTAACTGGTGGCGGCTTTGGCGGCGCGATCGTGGCCTTATGCGAGCAAGCCCGCGCCACGGTTGTCGGCCAGGAATTGGCACGCCAATACGTGAACCATACTAAGGTTCAGCCGCAAATTTCTGTGTGCCGAATTGCGAACGGTGCGCATTAGTGAACGAGGAACGCCCCCGGCTCGGCAAAGGCTGGTGAGGCACGTCTCAATAAGAGGCTGGGAACTAGTTTGCAAGGCGAGCCGGACGCAAGGAGCTTCTCCTTAACTTATGAATGGTGAGTTGCGCGACATCCTAAAGGCAAACATCGGCAGGATCGTGCGCATTTATTTCCATGGCATTGGCGACGACACTTACGGCTCCGGCGTGATCAAGGAAGTCACCAATTCCATTCTCACTTTCGAACTCCGGATCCGCGAGGGCAGCGGAGTGGAGTACGACACCATCACCTATCACGACATTGGCCAGATTCGCACGGTGACCTTCCATGAATATCGCGCCACTCGGCGACATGTGCGATCTGTTCGGAAACGCACCGGATCTGGCCAATCTACCCGACGGCATTCCCGCTCGGCGTATTCTTAATTCCTTCCTTCTTTTCCAGCAGCATTATCGCCAGGATCGCGATCGCGACCGGCAGTATCACATTCAACCGTAGCGTGCCGGTGAATGCCGCCGCGAACGATTCGTAAAATGCCTGACGGACTTGTTCCACCTGGCTCGCGACCAGGCCGCTGTCGATCTGCCCGATTCGTTCGGCCGCACCCGGCTGCTCCAAAAGCTTTTGTTGCGCAAATGACAATGGGGTTTCGGACAATCTGAAAACGAGTTGGCGGTGAAAGAGCGCGCTGTGAAGAGCGCTGGCCGCGGAGACTCCAATCGCACCGCCGGCAAACCGAAACATGTAGATCATTCCCGTTGCCTGGCCGGAACGCTCCGGAGGAATCGCGGCCAAGCCGGCCGTGTTCAGCAGAGTAAATCCGGGGCCAACGCCGGCGGCAACCAGCAGAAACGGAAATACCATCCCAATATATCCATAGGATGCCGGTACTAACGAAAGGATCGCCAGGCCCGCGGCCAGGAAAATGCAACTCATGATCAGCAGAGTCCTCAATGGAAACCGACTGGTTAGACGTCCAGACATGACGCCGGTGACGGCGAGGACGAAACTGAGCGGCGCCAGAGCGATTCCCGCTGTCAATGCGTTGTAGCCGAGCCGTTCCTGAAGGTAAACCGCTGTGATGAACAGAAAAAGAAAGAATACGAACCCAAGAAGAAAGCTCGCGACGCAGGAACAAAGAAAAGCTGGTAGCCGAATAAGTTTGCCGTCGAGAATGGCGTTCTCTGTGTGGCGTTCAATGAAGGTGAAGATCACAAACAGGACCAGCGAAAGAGCGATCAAGCCGAACGCCACTATCTGATCCTTGTCAGGATCCTCGGCGGCATCAAGGCCGAGGAGCAAACTCGTTAGGGCCGCCGCCAGGGTGAGCACGCCGGCGACGTCAATGCGATGTGAAGCGTTCTCTGCGTGCGACTCTTGAATTGACCGTACCGTAACGATCATTATGACGGCGACCAACGGCAGGTTCATGAGAAAGACCCATCGCCAGCTCACTTCGGCCGTAAGGAAACCACCCAGGAGCGGCCCCATCGATTGAGCTACGCCCGATACGCCTACTAATGTCCCGAGAGCAAACGCGCGCTGCTCCCCGTCGTAAGCGTTGGAGATGATCGCCATGCCCGCGGGAACCATTAGCGCCCCAGCAGCACCCTGTAAGACCCGCCCGATTACAAGGAGTAAAAGTGTGGGCGCGATTCCGCAAAACAGCGAGGCCACTGCAAACAGGATTGCGCCTGCAAGCAGGCAACGGCGACGTCCAAAAACATCAGCGACACGGCCTGCCGCGACAATCAGCGCAGCGAACGCCAGCATGTAGCTGTTGAGTCCCCACTGAAGGTCGCCCAAATCTGCGTGCAGATCCTTACCGAGCGTAACCAGCGCTACGTTGACCGTCGTGATATCGGCGTTCAGGATCGCGAACACGACGGCGATCACGAGCAGAGCTAAGCGCGCGTTGGTTGGGCGCGAGGATGAGGAAAGCGTCACAAGAATCGCGCAATATTACGAAATTGGCCTCGCTTCGCTAACGTTCGAAACAAACAGGAGGCAATCGCACGTGGTTAACGCGGCCAGTTTCATTTACATCGGAACCGACGGTTTCACAGTACATTTCGATGGCTTCGGTACCGAGCCGAGTGCCGATTTTGCCGGTGGCACATTACTGAACGGCTCGGTGCTGCAATTCAAAATCCAGAGCGGTAACTCTGTCCCGGATACATCTTCCACGTGGATACTTTTGCTGCTTGGTCTCAGTATCACACTGGCCTTTAGACATATACTAAAACACAGCGGCTACCGCCAAAGACGCGAGTAAGGGCGAACGATAGCAAAACCGCAAAGCCTCGCCTTCTTGGCACCTTCAGGTGAACTTCATACTCGCCCGCGTCATTGCTAGACGCAGGCCGTGACTGACGCATCTTTTCTTTGGCAGATAATGCATGTCAAAGTATGCGGTGTTAGACGAGAAGAAGACGCTTTACTCGCCGCTGAGTTCGGCGCCGATGCCATTGGTCTCCTGGTAGGCCAACGACACCGAAGCCCCGATTTCATCAGCGAACAACTAGCTGCGCGAATCGCGCGCGTCTTGCCAGGTAAAGCCAAAGCAGTCCTCGTAACGCATCTCCCGGAAGTGGACGAAATCGAGCGATTGTTGCGAGAAACCGCAATAGCGACCGTGCAGCTTCACAGCGAAATCCTGCCGGACGAAATTCGAGAGCTGAAGCGGCGGCTGCCCAACCTAACAATATTTAAGTCGGTGCATGTTCTTTCCCTCGACCATATCGAATATCCCAAGCCATACCTCAACCTGGTTGACGGGTTCGTGCTCGACTCTTTCAATCCCGCAACCGATCAGGTAGGGGGCACGGGGTTAACGCATGATTGGACAATCAGTCAAAGGATAGTGAGCCGCTACAGCCTCACGCCGATGTTGCTCGCCGGTGGCCTTCATGCTGGCAATGTGCACGCGGCCATACAGACAGTGAAACCGTTTGGCGTAGACGTGAATTCGGGGACAAGGGGAAGCGATGGGTTTAAGGATACGCAAAAGCTAAGAGACTTCATTACCGAAGCGAAGGAAGCTGGTCGCGCCGTCTCGACAGCGTCCATGTAAGTTTCACGCGGAAGCGTTAGCGACGCACGATGGGACAGCCGCAACACTTTGCCGCAAGGTCAACGAGAGAAATTGCTCGGACAGGTGGAGGCAGTCCTCACTTTTTGTAAAGTTAAACAGTCTCTAAGGAAATTTCGGGCGGGTTCACGCCGGCAGACGCGATTGCGCGAAAGCTTGCTCGTAGCCGCGCGTTTTAACATTGTGGTACGCCTCCAGCTCCGTTAGGCAAAAGGTAGTGAAACAGATACTCCGGGTTATCAGCGTCGGCGCACTGCTTGTCAGCTCTGCCCTCGCTCAGCAGGGGCGCAGCCTTGACGTGGAGATCGGGCAGCGAGTCAAACTTCGGACTTTCGGAGGTCCGAATGTCGAGGTCATCGTAAACGGAGTCGATCAGTTCGACATTAGCGTCACGGTCATTGACTACGAACACATGCGATTCGTTCGCACGAACGGCAACTATGGCTATCGCCAACCAGGCATCACGAACAAGCAGGTCAAGATCGCCGATCGGGGACCGACCCGGCTATTCCATCGCGGCGGTTGCAGCGTTTACTATATGCCCAGCATGGACACGCGCATGAACCACGCGAAGCTCGAGGTAAAGGTCGAACACTGAAGCTTAATCGGCGAATCGTTGAACCGATGAATCGTTAAATCGGAGGGACGCGCTTCGGCTCGTCATAGGACCTACGGAAGCACCTCCGGAAATCTAAAAGCTCGGCGGTCACAGACCGCCGCTACAGTGGGGAGGCGCTACCCATTCTACTACGCTCAGGGGCAGGCCTAATTGCAAAGAATGCCGATTTGGATTGACCGCGAGGCCGCAAAAGGTCGGAATCGTGTTATGAAAATAACTCGCACAATGCTAGTGGCTGTAGCGGTATGGTTGACGGCAGCGGCGGCGGTTTTCGCTGCCAATCCTCATCTCGGCACTTGGAAGCTCAACGAAAGCAAATCGAAGCTCGTCGGCGGTACTAAAAATAATACCGTCACTTATACCGAGGCCAAGAACGGTATGATGAAGCTATCAGTGGAGGGCGTGGATAAGGATGGGAAGGCGACCCATTGGACATGGGAAGGAAAATTCGACGGCAAGCCGTACAAGGTAAAAGGGAACAAGGAGATGGATACGATTGCCCAACAAATGGTGAACGATCGCACTAACAAGTTCACCGCAATGAAGGATGGCAAGACGACCGTGACAGGGACGATTGCGGTAGCGAAAGATGGGAAGTCGCGCGTGGTCACCGCGAGCGAAACCGATGCGAATGGGAAGAAAGTGACGGACAAGGCCTACTACGATAAGCAGTAGTCAAGACTTGGAAGATAGAAGATAGGAGATTGTAGCTCGCCACGGCGAGTCCGCCCGAACGGCGGACAGGGAGCAAGGAGCGGGGAGCGCAGAGCGACGGCCAGACCATAGGACGACTAGACCGCGGACAACTGGATGACGGGGAGTGGTGAATGAGCAGCGTGAATCGAGAATCGTCTCCTCTCCTCCTCGTACAAGGAGAGGCGAAATCATCTAGCCGCGGACGCTAAACAGATACGTCTGTGGAGCCGTTTCGGCATGCCAAAACGCCCTGAGCTTACCGAAGGGCGGCCGATCGACCTGAATGCTTATAAGCTAGCCGTTCCGTGATCGTGCTGATAGGCGCGCAACGCGTAGCGCGTTCGACTTCCCATTATTCCGTCGATTGGACCACGATAGTAACCGGCCCGAGCAAGTTGTTGCTGGAGACGGACAACGCGCGATCGATTACCATTGTAGCCGTAGCCGCGGTAATAACTGCTGGGGTAGTAGCCATTGCGGGAGTAGCCGTTGCCATAGTAGCCGGCGCCATAGTAGCCGGCGCCATAGTAGCCGGCGCCATATCCATAACCCGACCCATAACCCGACCCATACCCGTAGTAACCGGAGCCATATCCATAGTAACCCGACCCATACCCGTAACCGTAGGGAGAATAGCCATAGCTGTAAGGATAAGATCCATAGCCATATGGATAGCCAAGGAACGGGAAGCCAAAGCTGCCTATGAAAACGAAATTATTAAAGTTGCCGTCGTGGTGGTGGTGATGCCAATTGCCGCCATTCCAATTGCCGTTCCAATTGCCGCCGTGGAATGAGCCGGTTCCGTTGCGAACGAAACCGCCTTGAGCGGGCGTGAAATGTCCGTGGTGCGTCCCGGCCGTGGCCATTGACGTTGCCAGCATCACAACAATAAAGCAGACGAGGAATGATTTCGTATTCATAGGGATTGCAGAGGGTTCACAAAATTAACACCGTAAACTGGGAAGAGTTGTGACATTTGAGGGCACGGCTGTCGAGCTAATTCGGTAAAGCGGTAAGCTTCGCCGCCTATCCGTGATTGGTAATCAATTGGGGGTCAGAGAAGTGGAAATGACGAAGCCGCGTAAACATGGAGCCTTCCAACCCGTTTAACGTGGCCCAATACGCGGCGAAGCACGAATGGTCCGAGCCGGACTGGCGTTGAATGACGAAGAACCAGAAGTCCGAGGACAGGCGAGCCAACGCCTCGCACTTATGAGATAACCGTTAACAGTTGTCCGGAAAGGTCCCAGTCCACTATCCAACAGGCAATGTTGTTCTACTTCGCGGGCACAATGTCGAATTTGCCAGATGATTCTTCATAGAACAACGCACCCGTTTTTTTGTCGCCGCCGCTCCAATGCTTTTTTCCACCCGGAATCCGAATGAAATTCCCCGCCGTAACTCGCTTCTCACCGGCTTCATCCCGGTAGACGTACGCGCCCTTGATCCCAACGACCCAAATATCGTTCGTGTGCGTGTGCATGCCGTTGTCCAAGCCGGGCTTGAACTTGGTAAATGCCCCATATGGCCCTTTTTCCTCGTCTCCCCACACCGCTGCCTTGGATATCCCGGGGCTGACCTCTTTGAACTTGGCCTTCTCCGCAGAGGCAAAAATCAAGTCGTCCTTCTTGGGCGACTCTTCCTGGTTCTGCGCTACTACAATCGATCCGACGACCGCAACCACCGCCGTCATTCCCAACGTCACTAATATTTTTTTCATGTGATCTCCTTTTTAATGTTCCTAACGGGCGCGCCTGATAAAAAATACGGAGCCATCCTAAGCAATAGGTAAGATAGGACAATGATTTTCTCCCGCTCGGGTGAATCAGGGAGCAAGGAGCAAGACGGGGCAAGGATATGGTGAGAAGTGAGAGGCGAAAAGAGTTAAAAGGTTCCGCCTCGCGCAAGGCTACGGCGCGACAAGTAAAAAGTTACAACGTAGCTACACCGATTCCACTGCGGCCTGCGCTCTTTGTACCATCGCCACCGCAGCCATCAGCACGATTCCGGCAATGACCTGATGCCAATGTAAAGCAGCATGGAAGAATCCCCAGGTAATGAAAACGGCGGCGAGCGTTTGCATCATTTCGAAATAACCGGCGGTGGACGCGCGGGTCAGTCGCAATCCTTCAAAGTAAATGAGAAGTGGAATGCCGCCTGAGATCGAGGCGAGAAGAAGAAACGCGACGATGGCTGTGGTCATATGCGCCTGAGCGGCCGGCGGCCAAAGGGAAACGCGGTTTAGTTTTCCGTAGATGAAAAGAATGAGCGTCATGCAGATCAGTCCGACCGCTATGCGCAGACTCGCGGCGAGGCGCAATGGCATTCCGATCATCGTGCCACGACCGGCTACGGTGGAGAGTCCCCAGAATAACGCGCATACCAGCGCGTAACCCGTTCCCAGGTTCAATCCCGCTTTCTCGAAAGATTCTCCTATGAGCGTGGGATGCTCGACTGACAAAAAGATCCCCGCCAGAATGGCGATGCCGGCGTAAAAGAAGAAGCGCGGAGTCAGCCGATCGCCAAACAGAAAGAACGCGCCGAGCGTGGAGATGACCGGTTGGATGTTAAGGATCACATTGACGACGGTGGGGTTCCCATATTTCAGCGCCAAAGTAAAAAAAATGGTCCCCACGGCCGACCCTGCGAATGCGGAGAAGATGAGATAACCCCACGTGCGCGCGTTGATCCTGGGCAAATCCGTGAGCTTTGAAATGAGGAGCGGCAAGAGCATGAGCAGAATCAGGACGTGTTCCCAAAACACGATCACCTTCGCATCGAAGAGTCGGTTGAGCGGGAT
The DNA here is from genome assembly GCA_003220155.1 of Verrucomicrobiota bacterium. GTDB lineage: Bacteria > Verrucomicrobiota > Verrucomicrobiia > Chthoniobacterales > UBA10450 > AV69. The sequence continues at coordinate 4,535 of QHRO01000200.1, read as the reverse complement.
GCGCCACGCGCTTTCGGTTCCCCACAAGGCCGCGCCCAACCCGACAAACCACGGGCCGTAGTTCGTGCGGCGCGTTGCGTGGTTCCCCTGCACGGGCTCGTCTTATCGCTGGCCGTTCCAGAGAGCAAGGAGTAAGGAACCGCGAAACGCTTCAGGCATCAGAACGCTCTGCAGTCCGTTGTCTGTGGTCAGTGGTCAAGGAACCATGGAGCAGGGGGGCAGGGAGCTAGGAACAAGGGGCAGAGACCGAAGTGAATAGTGAGAAGCGAGGACTGCGAAGTGAGAGGTTGGAAAGTTACAAGGTTACCAACGTTACAAAGTTGGCGAATTGAGGCGTTGAAGCGCGGTCAGCTTGAATGCGCAAGATCAGCTCCTCGGATCAGCGCGGGGATTTCCGAAAGACTGCCGAGCAGATAATCCGCTTCTTTCTCATAATCGCGCGGATCGACGAAGCGCGTGTCGGGTATGGCGGCAACGCGCATCTTCGCGGCCTTGGCAGCAGCGATCCCGGAAAGAGCGTCCTCGATGACGAGGCAGCCATCTACGGTTATGCGGAGTTTCATCGCCGCGCGCAGGTAGATGTCGGGATGCGGTTTACCGTGTTCGATTTCCTCGCCGGTAATAACGGCTTCGAAAAACGCCGTCAGTCCGTGCCGAGCGAGAAACGGGCGCGCGGACGCGCTCAGGGAGCTTGTGGCGACGGCAAGGTGCAGGTTCATCTGCCGCAGCTCTTGCAGGACCGGTCTTGTCGAAGGGAAAATGCCCACCCGGTTGGCAAAGAAGTCGACCGCGATCTCCCCCCGCCGTTGCATCATTTCGTCGCTGGGCACAGAGAGGCCAAACGCCTTCTTGTAAAACTCGACGGCGAGCCGGTAACTCACTCCCAGCACGTTTCGGTGGTATTCGCCGCGATAAGTAACGCCATGTTCGGCGAGCAATTTCGCGTCAATCTCGTTCCACCACGGCTCGGAGTCGGCGAGGACGCCATCCAGGTCGAAGATCACAGCGTAGAACGGTTGCGGCATGAGGTGGGATTGTAGCAAGGAGCAAATCAGAGGTCAGAGAGCGGAGATCGGAGATCAGAAATAGAGCCGGCTAACGAGACAGGGTGCTGTTTACCTCCGGAATTACTTTGTCATATAGCTGAAGGATCACTGGCTCTTGCTGGTTTACGTCACGGAGGTAGATCACCATTGCAGTGGCGAAACCTTTCACGTTGTCGCCCGACAGGCTCGCCGGGCTGAAGGCAGCAGCGAGGTAGCTATTTTCCAAGGTCTGAAAGGCATTTTGCTGGGTGTAGACTTTGGAGATGTCGAAGGCTAATTCCGGTTTGAGATAGGATAAGGCTTGCGTGGCGAGGGCGAGGTCCCACGCGGTGTGCTCAAAGATAACAGGGCGCACCCCTTCGAAATGGACTTCCTTATAGAGGCGTTCCTCGCTCGGCGGCTCTTTGCTGCGGAGAAACTGCTCTAGCTCGCGCACGAGAGTTTCGTGATAGGTGCGGTTGCGTTGCGTTGCCTGGCGGTTGGCTTCCATTTCGCTGGCGAAATTGCGCAGGGCAGCCCGGGCCTGCGCACGATGCTCGCGGTCTTCGTGCCAGTTGTTCGCCCACAAGGCGAGAAAAACGCCCACGGCGACGAGGACGACCTCGATCAGCAGGTTGAAGAACGACCGTTGTCCGCCGCGGAAGCTCATGGGCGAGAATCTTTGCTGAAGGTTAAAAGAGTTACAACGTTACAAAGTTACAAAGTTACAACGTGAATCGAGAATCGTGAACCGTGAATCGTTGAAGCAATGAAGGGTTGAAGCGTGGTGAATCGAGAATCGTAGGATCGAGCATCCAGCATGGAGCATGGAGCTAGGAGCATGGATCCGCCTTCGCGCAAGGCTACGGCGCGACAGGGCAGGGGAGCGTTTCGTTAGAGTTTTCCACGGCGTCGCGACACGAACAAGATGATCATGAAGCACGCAATTGTTAAAACAATGGCGAGGATTAGTACTTTCGGGAGGAAGGGGTGGGCGGGAGGAGCACCTTTTTCAACAGGCACGCTGGCGGCGGCAGGCCAATGGCCCTTGATGCTGACGGGTGTGCCGAGATCGATCCAAGCGTAGAACCACTTCGCCGGATTGGCGCCCGTCAATGGCAGGCGAATGCAACCGTGTGAGGAGGGACGTCGCGGGATCTTCCGGAATCCGTGAATGAAAATATTCTCGTGCACCTGCACACTCCACGGCATCGGTGCGTTGTGGTAGAGCCGTGAGCGGTGCATCCGCGATTTGACCGGCCCAGCCTTGAATTCTCCTGCTGGCGTCTTCTTGCCCTCGCGTCCTGTGCTGATGCTGCTGTCGAGGACGAGTCGCGCTCCTTGATACGCGCGCAGGCGCTGATTCGCCAAATCCACCTCGACCCGTTTATTGGCAAACGGAATCGGGATTTTTGTATGGTCGCTCGCAACCAGAGCCTGCATTCCGTCATTGCTCCAAGTAATCGTCGCGCCCGCGCGCTCCAATTCATCGAGCGGCACCAATAAGGTCCCGTCGGTGAGCTTTCGAAGATGTGCGGCATCGAGCAAGTGGCCGTTCAGGGAGATTTGCCCGGACTCTTGATCCATTTGCATTTCCCAGCGGAGGGCCGACGCAATTTCCTCAATCGGAACGAAGAGCATGTGGGGATCGTCGGCGAAACTGATGCCGTCAAGTTCTTCTATCGAAATTGCTTCTAAACGCGAGGCAGAGATCGTCAACGCCAATAACAATACGCCGAGTCTCGCGAGCCAATGCATCTAACGAGAACAAGATACTTGCACCGAGAACAGAGAGCAAGGAGCAGAGGGCGGGAAATGACGAAGCACCCGCCTTCACTACGCAACGGCGCGGCAGGCGAGTGAGGAACTCATGCTCATGCTCGTAATCGAGATCAGAGGTCAGAGGTCAGAGGTGTCAGAGGTCGGAGAACAGCAGCGAGAAGTGAGAAGTTGAAGGGTTCCAAGGTTAAAGAGTTGAAGCGTTAAAAAGTTGAAACGGAAGGAGCAAAGGTGCACGCTGGCGTGCGACAGAGGATGCCGACGTTTGAGCGCGCCCTGGCAGAGCTGCGATGAAGATTCGGGGCTGGTTACTGGCCACGCTCCGGCGGAGGCGGCGGTGGATCAGGTGTTTCTTTCCTTTGTGCCATTTCAAAACCCTGACCGGAACATGCAGCGTAGTCGAGTTAATTAAGCAAAGGAGAAGGGATCAAGGACGAAACAGATGTAATCCGTGAGAGATGATCGCTGATCTGTTACAGAGAGCAGCAGTGATCTATTTTCATTTTAATTCCGACGCCGACAGTCGGGGCGGAGAACGTCACTCCGCAATTCGCCATGCAGAACCCTTCCCTTTGTAGCGATTTTATATGACATATAGCAAACTTCCTTTTTGGCGATGCCGCGGGGCATTTCGCTCGGCTGTTCTCTCTCACCCTTGATGGGCGCGCTCTACTTGCAGCCGCTTGATGAGCGGATGGAGCGCTTGGGTGTGTTCTATGCCCGTTTCATGGATGACTGGGTAGTGCTGGCGCCCACACGTTGGAAGCTGCGCGCTGCTATTCGGGAGGTCAACGAGGTCATGGCGCGGTGCAAGGTCAAACAACACCCAGCAAAGACCTACATCGGCAGGGTCGGCAATGGGTTCGATTTTTTGGGCTATGCCTTTTCCCCGGCGGGATTGGGCGTTGCGGCCAGGAGCATTGGGCACTTGGCCGCGCACGTAACCCAGCTTTATGAGCAAGGTGCGGATTCGTGCCGCATCGGTGATTACGTGCAGCGTTGGTGGGAATGGTTGGAAGCGGGCCTAGTGGCGGAACGGCAAGAGGCGACTTCTGCCAGTCCTGGCACGGTCAGGCCGCTGCCCGCTGGAACCGCCGGGCCGCTACACCCAACGCCATAAGGGTCAGCGTCATCAATGATAGGGTGGACCCCGTGTCCGGCACGGTGGAGGACACGAGCGCCCACGTGCCCGGTGCGTTGGCATTGTGCCCGAACGCGATCGTACCGTTGAGGTGCCCGAAATCCGCCGGTGACTGGGGGCCGCCGCCGACCGTATTAATGGATCCGCTCAGGGCGCCTGCGTTGACGTGCCAGACCGTAATCGCGCCGGTGGGCCCTGTCGCGAAGCTGAAACCTGGGGGGAAGGTGGCGTTGAAATTCGTGATCGTCTGCACGCCATCGGAAAGTGTAAAAGCGGTGGGCGTCACGCTCGTGAACGGCATGTTCGGTGCGAGGGGGCCCGCCAACGTCACCATTGCCGACACGAAGTCGCTCGTGGTGTAGGGGGCGGTCACGTTGGTGAATGGGTTGCCGGTGTATGAATAGATGGTGTTGGCGAACATCGGCTGCGCTACCAGCGCGACCGAGAGTGCAATTGCTAAAGACAATATAATTTTGGTTTTCATAGGATTGTGATTGGGGCAGGTTGTGAGGAAATTCGGATTTTGATTAGCGGACGGCTGCGGCGTCAAGCATAATTTCCCTTAATTTTTATACCCGTTATACTTAGGG
>QHRO01000293.1 GCA_003220155.1 Verrucomicrobiota bacterium | reverse complement strand
CACGATCCCAGATGCCAAGACCGTTGCGTCTCGGACCGCCGCAAGCCGTTCCAGGAGGCTGGCCAGTATCAATGCGGTATTGGACTAAGGTCCCATAGGCAAGAGCGCTCGAAGCCCTTAAATCCACTCTTTATGAAACGACTTAACCTCATCATTATCGCAACTAGTACTCTTCTAAGCAGCTCGCTTTTTGCGGGACCGCCGGAATACAAGCAGGTTGTACCACCACCGACGCCGGTACTTTACGGCACTGGTTTTTATGGCGCGATCGACCTGGGGGCAAATGTCTATCAAGACCGCGGAGGAAACCGAACTCTTACGGACGATAATCCGAATTCACCTTTCTTTGGAGATAGTCTCGAAGTGGACCCAAAAAATGACGTCGGATTTTTTGGCGGCATTAAACTCGGTTACGTTTTCGGCACGGGGGTAATTCGTCCAACGGTTGAAGGCGACTTCTTTTACAATGGCTTTCGGGGCGGCGGTAACTTCACCTTGAGGGATTCGTTTGGTGATGTGCTGGCACAGAGGAACGCGACTACTTGGATTAATACGGGCGCGTTCATGGGGAACTTTATCTTGAGATTCGCACCTGGAAACCAAAAATTCCAGCCGTATGTCGGCGCCGGGGTCGGCGTCTATTACGCCGAATCTGCCGGGGTCGAGGTCCAGGACCCTGTAACTGGTATGGTCCCAATCAACACTGGCGGGGGGCGAAATCACGCGGACCTCGCGTGGCAGATTATTGCCGGCGCAGATTATTATTGGACCCCCAAGTTCAGCACGTTTATTGAATACAAGTTCCTCGAGTACACGAGCACCCAAATCGATACCAATCAGAGTCGCGTACTGGGGCAGCAGTTAGTGGGCGCTGGTCTACGCTTCCATTTCTAAAACCGACACTAATTTAGCGTGGGGACCGGCCTCTTGTTTTCATCGGGAGGCCGGTCTTTTTCTGGAAAAGGTCTTTTTAGGCGACGGAAAAATCATGCCGGCGCTCGCCGTGGCGGAGCGCCTCTACATCAACGCGACGCAGAGTGGGACTTTGGTCCCATATGCGAGCGCCGCTTAGTCTGGAATTGTAGGCGTGTAGAAACCAAAAAAATACAACTATATATATGAAGAACATCACACTCATCGCGCTCATTGCTGGCGCCGCCGTCCTCGCCGCTGCGTCAGCACTAATACTGCCAGTAATTCTCCGAGCACCGAGACCTCGCTTATCGCGGCCGAGTTCAATGCGAAAAAGCGGCAAAATCCAAAACAGCAAAAACTCTATCCCAGCCTTTCGCCGTACACACGCCATACCCGCATGAAAAGGAAAGCGAATGTATGGACACGGTAACCACCGCCAAGCAGCGGCAGTATATGCAGCCACTGCCCGCAGGACGGGTTTTAATCGTTAAGCGAAACGGAGAGACCTTTTACGCTGATCCCGATCCAGCTCACAATCAGGTCTACACCGGCTACCGAGTCGATTATCAGGCTTATAGGCAAGCGCAACTGCTGGCGAACAGGCAAAACCCCGCCCTAAATGTTCATCCTGATCCGCACGGGGTCGTGGTCAACGAGTTTGATGGATGGGTCCCCGGCCCTCTTGATCCGATCGATGGCTATGCTTCTCCGCCTAACGAATTCGTCATCAAGAAGATCGAGCTGGCCCGGGAAAAATACCTTTACTAAAGTGCACGGAATCTTCATCCTCTTTCGACAAACTCTGGTTACGGCGGTGGCCTTCACCTTTGCGGTGACAGCGGGACAAGTACGAGCCGAGAATTCATTTTCGACGGTTGTCATCGATCCAGGACACGGCGGCTCCGATCCAGGAGGGATTCCCGGCCAAATAGTGCCGGAAAAAACGGTCGCACTCGATACGGCATTGCGTCTGCAAAAGCTTTTGCAACGAGCGGGCTTGCGCACGGTAATAACGCGCTCCACGGATATTTTTGTTCCACTGTCTGTGCGAAGCGCGATCGCCGACGCGGAACGCGACGCAATCTTCGTCAGCATCCACTATAATGCCTCGCCGCGAAGTAGCGCGCACGGTATTGAGACCTACTCCGAAAACAATCGCGGTGCAGTGCTCGCCGCGCGCATTCAACAGGAGATTATTGATCGCGTCAGCACCGAGAACCGTGGGATCCGCTCGGCCGATTATTACGTGCTTCGCAAGTGCCGGTTGCCGGCGGTTCTCGTTGAATGCGGGTTTCTTACCAATCCGAGGGAAGCTCAAGTGGCACTGACAACTGCCTATCGGGAGCAAATTGCGGAACAGATCGCTGCCGGAATCATTGAGCAACGGCAATTCGCTTTTCCTCCGCTCGCTCCAACTCATCGAAGTGGGCGCTTAGTGCACAAAAACAAGAAGCATCGAAAAATCGTCGATTTGGAACGGTTTGGCCACCCGCCGCCGACAATCCGCATCGTCCGGATCGCTGAGCACCAGGGTTAGTCAGCAAGCGTGGGCGGACAGTTCACACAAAACCCGACGGGCGGGCCCGTGCTAGGTCCAATATGCAATCACTGTAGACTTTCCCAAGATGCGCAGATGCTAAAAAATAGAATTTGCAATCGCTGTGCACATTCCCATAATCCGCAAGTCATCGAAATAAAACCTATTATGAAACCACTTACTCTCATCCCTGTTGCGATTGGTATTCTTCTAAGCGGCTCGCTATTTGCGGGACCGCCGGAATACAAGCAGGTTGCACCACCACCGCCACCTCCGGAGCTTTACGGACTCGGTTTTTACGGTGCGATCGACGCGGGGGCGAATGTCTATCAGAACCGCGGTGGAACGAGAGTTTTTACAAATGAGTTTGGAGATACTCTCACAATCGACCCGAAAAATGATGTCGGTTTTTTCGGCGGTCTCAAAGCAGGTTACGTTTTTGGCAGAGGCGTATTTCGTCCGACGATTGAAGGGGACTTCTTTTACAACGGCTTTAGGGGCGGCGCTAATACTACCCTGGCCCTGGCGGATGGCACTGTCCTGAGAAGCAGCAGCGCGACCAGCTTTATTAACACTGGTGCATTTATGGGTAACTTCATCGCGAGGTTCGCGTTTGGAAGATTCCAGCCGTATGCCGGTGCGGGGGTCGGCATTTACTATGCGGAATCCGCGGGTCTCGACCTCAGCACGCCGCGCGGCAGTTTTAGCACCAGCGGAGGCGCAAGCCATGCCGATCTGGCCTGGCAGATACTCGCGGGCACGGATTACTATTGGAATCCCAAGTTCAGCACCTTCATCGAATATAAGTTCCTCAATTATACGAGCACCCAGATCGACACCAGTCAGAGTCGCAATCTGGGCCAGCAACTGATTGGCGCGGGTCTCCGCTTCCATTTCTAACGCCAGTCGTAAATTTGGTTAAGTTTGACCGGCCTCCTTCTTCATAGGGAGGCCGGTCTTGTTTCTGGGGAACGTCTCTTTAGGCGACGGAAATCATCATGCCGGCGCTCGCCGTGGCGAGCGCCTCTACACAAATGCGAGGCAGAGTTG
>QHRO01000238.1 GCA_003220155.1 Verrucomicrobiota bacterium | reverse complement strand
AGCCGGTGACGGTTTTCAATTTCGATCGGCGTCGCGGGGCCAAGCTCATTAGCGAAATGGGCTTTCGAAAAATTCGGGTACACGAAAAAAGGATGAGCTATCGCGCCTATTTGGGCGAAGTAGCGCGTCATAAAATTATTTTCCAGCTCGATCGCAGCCGCGTTCCAGGACAAGTGGCAGGTGACGCTCTCCTCTGCCGCTCCGCTTGCGTGGGCGGTGATGGTGCGATTGAGCGGATCGCGTTTCCAGAAACGTGTGGCGAAAAACGGAGGGACGCCCAGTTGGTCGAAATTGCACAGCGTTTGCTGACAAATGAGTCCGAGCGACGAGCCATTGCCGAGCGCGCAACCAACATCGCGAAGGAAAAACTTTCTTTTCGCGCGGGTCGCGCAACTCTCGCGCATTTTTTCGCGAGCTGCGCTTTCTAACCCCCCGTCATCCCGAGCGTTACTCGAGGGATCGCGTGGAAGTTACGTTACCTTAAAGCTTACGCGACGGGATCCCTCGACTTCCGCTCGGGATGACCGTTCCATCTCTCGTTACTGCCCGATCTCGCGCAAATAAATCTCCTCGAGCCGGCGAGTTTGTTCTTTCTGGTTAAAATTCTTCACGACGCTTTCCGATGCAGCGCGGCCCATGGCGGCGAGGCGAGCGGAATCTTTTGCGCAATCGATCAGCGCGTCAGCTAACGCGCGGTGATCGCGTTCATTTACAAGAATACCGCTAACGTTGTTTTCGACTGCTTCGGGGATTCCACCATGCCGGGTAGCAAAGACCGGCAGTCCGGTCGCCATCGCTTCCAGCATGGAATTGGGGACGCCTTCCTGATTTCCGTCCCGGCCGGTTTCGCTCGGATGCAGAAAAATATGCGCCTCATAGAAAAGCTCCCGCAGTTGTTCTTGCGAGACAAAACCCACAAAATCGACAGCGCCGGCGAGCTGAAGTTCGCGCGCGAGCGATTGCAATTCTTCCAGTTGCGGTCCTTCGCCAGCAATAGTGAGTCTCGTGGCTGGAAATTCTTTCCGGAATTTGGCAAACGCGCATAACGCCGTTTTCAATCCCTTCTTCTCAATCAGCCTACCTGCTTGCAGCAACCGCCATTGACCGTCGCCAGGAATGCCTCGTTCACGAAATGGAAAATCTGCCGGCGGAATTCCGGTCCGCTGGATTTCGACCTTCTCCGTGGCGCAGCCGAGATCGATCACCGCCTGCCGTAGCGAGTCGGACCGCACCAGAACGCGTTTTACCAATGACAACATTTCCTCGGTTGCGCGTCGGTAAGCGGGTTTCTCCATGTCCACCAGAACGTCCGCGCCATGAAACGAGACCAGCGATGGTTTTTGCCAACGATGAACCAGCGGCCGCAGCAGCACAGCGATGTGACCAAAATAAATATGCAATAACTGCGCATTACTTTCAGTGAGGGCGCGCTCAATTCCGCGAACTTCAGCGGGAGAAATTTGCCATGGCCGATCGGCAATTTGTTTGAACCAGATCCGCCGCAGAAAATGGAACGTTGGTTTTCTGATGATGTGAATGTCGCGGAATGGAAAACACTCCCTGTTTTCTAATTTTTGTGCGATCACCACCGGCCGTACCCGTCTGAGAGAAGTGATTTGCCGGTAGATATGCAACATCTCCGGTTTTAGAAAGGTCGCGCAGTACGACCCGACCACGGGGCCGTCCGAAGTCCGGTCTTTCAGGAGACTGTTAAAAATAAATTTCGAAGAGCTTAATGCCGTTCCATTTCCCGGGATCTTCCGGCTTGACCGTCACGCTTTGTTGCGCGGTGCCATATCGAGCGGGTGCCCACGGGTTCAACATTTGCAGCGGATTGCCGCCGCGAACTGCACGCGGAATCACTCCTCCAGGCTCCCGTGCCGGTAGTGGCGGAGGCGGTTTTTGCGGCCTCCCCGCTTTCCGCGGAGCAACCGGCGCGGTGTATGTCTGGGCGAAGGCGGCACTTGCGATCAATGTCATTATCAGAATTGCGAATAATTTTTTCATAACGATCCCTTCTCTAACGGAACATTCTTGCCCGGTTTCATCCTCCGGCTCAATTATATTTCGATGGATTACCTTGAAAAGGCCGCACGCGTGCTCGAAATCGAGATCGTTGAGCTGCAAAGATTGCGGCAGCGTCTCGGCAAAAGTTTCGGTGATGCAATCGAATTGCTGAAAGCGACGGTTGATGCGCGCGGAAAAATCGTCGTGCTCGGGGTGGGAAAATCGGGACACATCGGCAGCAAAATTGCCGCGACCCTGACCAGCACCGGTTCGCCCGCAGTCGTGCTCGATTCGCTCAATGCCTTGCACGGCGATCTCGGAATGGTGGCGGACGGTGACGCGGTTCTGGCCATAAGCGCGAGCGGCGAGACCGAGGAATTGTTGCGGATTTTGCCGGCGATCGCGCGCTTTCAGGTAAAGATCATCGCGATTTGCGGCGACGCCGATTCCACTCTGGCAAAAAACGCGCACGTTTTTCTCGATGTGAACATCGAACAGGAAGCGTGCCCATTGAACCTGGCGCCGACTTCGAGCACGACAGTGATGCTGGCGCTGGGGGATGCGCTCGCGATGGTGCTGCTCGAAGCACGCGGATTTCAAAAGGAAGACTTTGCCAAATTTCATCCGGCCGGCATGGTTGGGCGTAGTTTGCTCATGCGCGTGCACCAGGTGATGCGGCCGCGCGAGGCGCTCGCACTGGTCGCATCGGATACTCCGATTCGCGACGTGCTGAAGTCGATGACGGCGGTGCGCGCCGGCGCTGCGGTGATCGCCGATACCGACGGAAAACTACTCGGCATTTTTACCCATGGCGATTTCGCCCGACATTTTCAAAACGATCCCAAAGTAGGCGAGCGTTTGGTTGCGGATTTGATGACATTAAATCCGGTAAGCGTGCACAAAGACAAGCTGGCGGTCGAAGTTCTCAATCTTCTGGAAAGCCATCGCATCGACGATCTTGTCGTCGTTGACGATGACAACGCGCCGGTCGGCATTGTTGATTCACAAGATCTGACGCGATTGAAGTTGCTGTAATTCCGCCATCCCGAGCGAAAACGCCAGTCCGGCTCGGACGAGGGATTCCGCCGCGAAAGCTTCAAGGTAACATCTCGGGATCCCTCGATCCGGCAGCCGCCGGACTGGGGATGACCCGGGTACTTGCACGAGGGAATACCCCGTGGCACAATCCGCCTCTTTTCACGATTCACGGATCACGATTCACGATTAACCTCTGTTCTAATGGCTGCGGCAAACGATCTCCGAAAAGGGATGGCGATTAAATACAACGGCAACACTGCCATTGTGCTCGAAGTCCATCATCGCACTCCGGGAAATTTGCGGGCGTTCGTGCAAGCGATCATTCGGTATATCAACACTGGCAAAAGCGCCGACGTGCGTTTTGGTTCCACCGACAAAGTCGAGCTCGTCGATATCAACCGCGCGACCCTCGAGTTCAGTTACAAGGATCACAACGGGTTCCATTTCATGGATCCGGAAACGTACGAAACGGTGACGTTGCACGATAATTTGCTCGGCGACGCCAAAGATTTCCTGGTGGAGAATTTACCGGTGCAGGTTCTCTACGCCGAAGGCAAAGCGGTGCAGGTGGAATTGCCGGCGTCGGTTAGCCTGAAAGTGATCGAGTCAGCCGAGGGCGTCCGCGGCGATACCGCCAGCAACGTGACCAAGCCGGCGAAACTCGAGACCGGTAAAACCATTAACGTCCCGCTCTTCATCAAAGAAGGCGAAACGATCAAGATCGATACCCGCACCGGCGCCTACATGGGCCGCGCGTAATTCTTTTTTGTCATTCCGAGCCGAATATGCCAGTCCGGCTCGGACCGAGGAATCTCTCGTTATTCCTCAGGTATATTTAGAGGTGTCTCGGCTTCGCTCGACATGACAAAATAATTTCATGCCGTACCGCAGGTCATCCAGTCAACGTCATCGTCGAAAGCCGTCACGAGTAAAAATCGTCCGCTATGTCGTGCCGACGACGCGACGAGCCTCCGATCATCCGATGCCACTGACGGTGCCGACGCGCTGGGTGAAAAATATCATCGCGCTCTTTTTGCTGCCGTGGTGCGCAATTCTCACCCAGACATTTTTTACCGCTTTCACCCGCGCGACAATTCACCAACAACTTTGGGCCGGCGCGGAATTTTGGTTTTTTACTCTCGGCGCAGTGCTTTGGCTGATTGCGTTCTTCGGTTTGCCTCGACCAGTCATTATCTACGTCTTCGGTCACGAACTGACGCATGTGCTCTGGGTTTGGTTAATGGGCGGACGGGTGAGCAAGTTTCGGGTCAGCGGCGACGGCGGTCACATCGTGACGAACCGGACAAATTTTTTGATCGCGCTCGCCCCTTATTTTTTCCCGCTTTACAGCGTGCTCGTGATCGCAGCCTACGGGATCGCGAGTTTATTCTTCAATGTCGCTCCCTATGGCCAATTGCTCTATGCGACGCTCGGTATTACCTGGGCCTTTCACCTCACCTTCACCTGTTGGATGATTCCAAAGAACCAGACCGATCTGAGCGACCACGGGACATTTTTTTCCCTCGTTTTTATTTATGTGATGAACCTGGTGCTTTTGAGTACCTTGCTTGTGATCGCATCGCCGCAAATTACCTTTGCCAGTTTTGGCGCCGATCTGGTGGAAAATTTGCGCAGTTTTTCGGAATGGGTCGGCAGTTTGATGAATCGGTTTACGGGGGGTCATGGCATGCACGCCGACCTTGCCCATCAATAGTTAGCGCACGTGTGGAATTCTGATTCCGGGTAGCGCACGCGTCTCGCGTGTTGGTTTTGGCGTCTCGCCAAAACAATTTTTCGAAAAGTCCGCGATGACGGGACGTCATCGCCAACACGCGAGACGCGTGCGCTACCCAGATGGGATCGCGCCGGGCGTATCTTGTTTGGCGTTTGCGCCCGGTTAATTTTCCAAAACCGCAAACGGAAGCTGCGACATTGCTTCCGTCAATCTCAGCTGCGAATTCTTAACGCGAAGTTCGCGATCGCAGAAAACATCGCGCAAACCAGTCAGTTGGGATGATAGAAGGACATGGGTATCCTGCCATCTATCACCAACCGGCGGAAAACCGACCTGCGACGATAATCGCGGCACGATCACAATGATCGCACGGTCCCCGTGACGCCGGGCAAAACCGATCGCGCATTCGGCAAGCTCGCCGCCGAAATTTAGCGACTCATAATTTCCCTCGCGAAACAACTCCGGATTTTCGCGCCGCAAATGCAGTAAGCGCTGGGTTAGGCGCATTTTGATCCGGCCGTTCGGCCAGCATTGCATCAATTCGTTCGCCGAAACCTTTTCGATCTGCGCCAGCATTTCGCGGCGCCGAGCATAATCGATTGGGCGCCGATTATCCGGATCGACCAGGCTGTCATCCCAAATTTCCGTGCCTTGATAAATGTCGGGCACGCCCGGCGTGGTCAGTTTGATCGCGGTTTGGGCGAGTGAATTGATGGCGCCGAGGCGCGCGATTTCCGCCGCCACCGGCAGAAAGATCGGCAAAAATTTATTGCGCGGACCGGGTTCTAAAATCCTGGCCACGAACTCTCGCATCGCGTCATCCCAATTCTCGTTAGGTTGAATCCAGCTTGTGTTCAGCTTTGCTTCCTTCAAGGCTTTAGCCATGTAACGCTGGATTCGGGTAACGAATTCCTGACCGACCGACGAAACCGGCGCACCGTCGAGATCGACCGGCCAGGTCCCGAGCAGCGTTTGATAAAGCAAATACTCTTCGCCGGCATCGGGCGCCTCAGCCTCATCGATCTGTTTCTTGAATCGGCGGTTAGTGGTTCGCCATTTTTGCAACGAGCGCCCCCACAATTGCGGAATTTCTGAGATCGCGAGCATGCGCGCGCGCACATCTTCGCTGCGCTTACTGTCGTGCGTGGAAGTGGCAAGCAGGCTGGCCGGCCAGTCGCGCTCCCGGCGAAGGTTACGTTGATGAAACGTCTCCACGCTGAGGCCGAAAAGTTGCGGTTCGCCCCCGACTTCGTTTAGCGCCGCCAGCCGGTTGTAGATATAAAAGACCGTGTCCTCGAGTCCCTTCGCCGTGATCGGTCCGGTGAATTGTTGGAACTTGAGAACGAATTGGGCGTGCGCGGCGCGTTGCTCTTCGTCGAGGTTTTCCGGAAACCGAAAAAGCAAAAGATCGAGCAAGAAATTAAAGACCGATTCTTCGATCGCGGGATTGCGCCGTTTCGCCGCCGCCACTGCACGCTCGATGACTGCGCGATCTTCCTCGCTCACTGGTTTCCCTGGTTCGAGATAAGTTCGATAGACGGGGAAACAGGCAATCGTTTCGCGCACCGCGCGCGCCAGAGCCTCCAGGGTGTAGTCGCGAAACCAGCGGTTCTGTTCCGACAACCGATCAACCATATTGCCGAGAACATTAACTTCGTTGGCCAGCGAAATACGCATGACCAATCGCTTCTTCGCGTAAACCAGATGGCCGAAATGCAGCGAGTGACTGATGAATCGCTTGAAGATTTTGGTGATGGCGCCTTCCGCGTTGTGATCGACCAGCACCCCCGCGACTTGATTAGCGAAATCGTAACCGGTGGTGCCGTGGACCGGCCAGTTTTGCGGCAATTGTTCGTCGCCGGTCAGAATTTTTTCCACGATTAGATAAATGGCGCGTCCATCCTTTGGCAAGGGTACGCGCAAGGCCTTGGCACAGCGTGATTGCAGCTTCTCGAAATATTCGAGCGGCCGATACAGGCCGTCGGGGTGATCGATCCGCAAGCCGCTAACAGCGTCACTAGCGACGAGCTCGAAAAGTAGTTTGTGGGCGGCGTCGAAAACTTCCGGCAATTCCACCCGAATGGCAGCCAGATCATTGACGTCAAAAAATCGCCGATAATTGATTTCCTCCGCCGCCACGCGCCAGAAAGCGAGGCGGTAGGATTGCGCATTCAGCAATTCATCAAGTCGATCGAAACTGCGCGGATCGCCGACATGCCCGTTGATGGTTTCGACCGCTTTTTCAATCGCCCGCTGCACCTGCGGCGCTTCCGCACAACGCCGTTCCAGGCGTTTCTTAATGATCTCCTTTTCACGCGCGCGCTCCTTGATTCGCCCGGGATTGGTCTCGGTCCGCCGCGGGAGATATTCGAGCGCGGTCCGAATGCTCTGAAATTCTGCATAAAAGTCTTCGTCGCGGAATTCCGCCAGATTTTCGAGTGCCAATTCGAGAATATAGCGGTAGGTGCCGGGCGCGATTGGGAAAACATGATCGAAATAAGTGAGCGAAAACGAGCCGCCATCGAAGCGCACCTGGAGCTCGCCGCGTTCGAGTACGCGGCCGTATTGATCGCCCAGAATCGGGAGCAGCACTTTATCGTGCAAATCGGTCTTGAGCGGCCGCCAATCGATATCGAAATAGGGTGCGTAAAGCGAGCTCGGTCCATTTTCGAGCACGTCCTGCCACCAAGTATTTTGCGGATCGTTGATCCCCATGTGATTGGGGACGAAATCGACAATTTGTCCCATGCCGTGAGCGTGGAGCTCGGCGACCCAAGCATCATAATCCTCGCGCGACCCGATCGCGGCATTGAGCTTGTTGTGATCGGTAATGTCGTAGCCGTGTAAACTTTCGGCACCAGCCTGGAAATAGGGCGAGGCGTAAGCATCGCTGATCCCGAGATGGTGCAGATAGGCCACGATTTCGCGCGCCTGCCGGAAGGTAAAGTTCTTGTTGAACTGCAGCCGGTAGGTCGCGGTTGGTATGCGTACGTTTGTCATGTCGAGCGAAAGCCGAGACATCCCGTTGCGCAACCTTTACCCTAACGCAACGGGATTATTCCTCAGTTGTGCCCAGAATGGTGGGCATGCTAGGAACAAAGGCGGTCCCGCAATTGCGCAACCGCAGCCCAAGACCCCTCGCGAAGTTGGAGGCTGGTCGGACCAAGCGCCAGCTTTTGGAGTGCGGTGGGAAGCGGAGCGCCACACCGCTTTTCTTCTGCAAAAGGTTAGCGTACGAGAAAAGCGCCGTCGTCGCTTCGCTTTGCCGGCGCAGTGCAAAATACGGCTATGAGTGCATTCGGGTCGTTAATCTCCAACCGGTCGCCTACGCTTGGAATGACAAATTGCCCCTACATCCGCTCTGGCACGTCGATGCCGAGCAATTTCAAGCCACGTTGCAGGACGCGCCCGGTTAGGTCGCACAACGCGAGTCGCGATGCGCGCACCGGTTCGTCCGCCTTTAAAACCGGGCAGGTTTCGTAAAACGTGTGAAAGCTGTTCGCCAGCTCGAACAAATAATTGGCCAGAATATTCGGGCGAAAATCGTTCAGGACTTGCGGAACGATCTCGGCAAATTGGCAGAGGCGTCTCGCTAAATTGAGCTCCGCCGGCTCACTCAACGCCGGCGCCTCTCGCAGAGACACGGCTCCTGCTTTGCGGAAAATCGAGCGAATACGGACGTAGGCGTTCTGCAAATAGGGCGCGGTGTTTCCGTGCAACGATAACATTTTGTCCCACGAAAAAATGTAATCGGTCATCCGGTACTGCGAGAGATCGGAATACTTGATTGCGCCAATTCCGATAATCTTCGCGATCTCATTTCGTTCCGATTCCGCCAGCTCCGGATTCTTTTCCGCGATGATTCCGCCCGCGCGCACCATTCCCTCCTCGAGCAAGTCATGGAGCGGCACATTTTCTCCGGAGCGCGTCTTCATCAACTTGCGATCGGCGCCGAGGATGCTGCCAAAAGCGATGTGATGAAAGTCAGCGGCGTAACCTTCTCGCCGAGCAATCGCGAAAATTTGTTTGAAGTGTAAAATCTGGGGCGCGCCCACTACGTACCAGATGGCATTGGCCTTCAAATCATTGATGCGGTAATCAACCGTTGCCACATCGGTGGTGGCGTAATTGTAACCGCCATCGCGTTTGCGAATGATGCAAGGTTTATCTGCCAACTCGGGAATATCGCGGAAGAAAACGCAGACCGCGCCCTCGCTCATTTCAGCCAACCCGCTTTTGAGCAGACGCTCAACCACAGCCGGCAGCCGGTCGTTATAAAAACTTTCGCCGCGGACGATATCATAATGGATGTCGAGTAATTCGTAGGCTTTTGAAAATTCCTGCATCGAAAGATCAACGCACTGCTTCCAGATCGAGTAATTCTCCGGATCGCCGGCCTGCAATTTCACCAGTTCGGCGCGAGCGGCTTCGCGCACGGCTTCATCCTTTGTCGCGCGCTCGTTGGTCTCTTTGTAAATGCGAACCAGCTCGGCAATGGGATCGCGTTTCAGAGATTCCAGATCGAGCAAATTTTTCCAACCCCAGATGACCATGCCGAACTGCGTCCCCCAATCGCCGATGTGATTGTCGCGAATAACGTCGTGGCCGAGGAATTTCGCGATGCGCGCGAGGGCGTCGCCCAGGAAAGTGCTGCGGATGTGACCGACATGCATCGGCTTGGCCACGTTGGGCGAACCGAAATCGACTACGATTTTTCGTGGCGAGGTCGCGCTTGCCACTCCGAGGCGCTCGTCGTGCAGAATTTCCGCGATTTTTTTCTCAACCGCTTCGCGTTTGAGAGTGAAGTTGATGAAGCCGGCGCCAGCGACGTTCGGCTGCTCGCAAATTTCTGCAACGTCGAGGCGGCTGACGATCGCGTCCGCTATTTTGCGTGGATTTTCACCGCATTGTTTCCCGAGAACGAGCGCAGCGTTGCTTTGGTAATCGCCAAAGCGCGGATCAGTCGCGGGCGACACGTCGCCAGCCGGCGGAAAGCCGGCCGCTGCAAGCGCCTCGGAAAGTTTTCGCGTGAGTTGCGACTGAAATATTTCCATCGCGTTCTGATTGTAGCCGCTTCGCTGTGCGAAGCGAGGCGCGGTGGCGGCAGGCGTGTCGCCTGCAGCGTCGCCGACGGCACGAGTGTCAGCTTAGCGCCGACGGCCTTCCCCCATCGAGCTTGGCTTGTGGCTCCGCAGAGCGTCGCCCTACCACTGCAATTTTCGCAAACACATATTTGGTAGGGCGAGACTCCGTCGAGCCGCTGAGCCTTTCGCAGCTAAAGCTTTCCTCAGTTAAGTGTTTTTCCGCCTTTCAAGCTTTGGAGTTTGGCGTTTCCCTGGGATCTGAGTTTTGGATCTTGGGATTTCTAGAAGCAGATCTCTAAAATACGCTCGCGACTTACTCCTCAATTGAGGTCGACGACTAAACAGATACCAAGGCGACCGCTACAGCAGCTACGATGTCGCCTGGGCGCGAGCGCGGAAGATTGAAAGGATCTCGTCGGCTGAACTGGCGTTGGCGAGCTGATCGCGCACGCTGCGGTCGTTCAAAAACTTTGCAATGGAGGCGAGAGTGCGCAGATGCGTTTGAAATTGATTTTTGGGAACGATGAAAAGGACCACAAACTTCACCGGGGCGTTGTCGAGTGCGTCGAATTCGATCCCGGTGCTGGAACGGCCAAACGCCGCCACCACTTTTTCCAGCCGGTCCGATGAGCAGTGCGGAATGGCAATACCGAAGCCGATGCCCGTGCTCATCGTTTCTTCGCGTTGTTTGAGCGAAGCGAGAATTCCATCACGATCTTCCGGTTTGATTTGGCCGCGCGCGACCAGCAAATCCATCAGCTCAACGATGGCGTCCCAACGCTCGGTCGCCTTCATTTCAGGGATGATTTGATCAGCGGAAAGAAGCTCAGCCAGCGACATGCAGACTCCAGTGGAGCGGGAAGCTTATCGTGTCGCTTTAGGATGACAAGGTTGATTTGGCGCCAATCGAATGTTGTTCGGAGCCGGAGGAGAACCCCAAAATCGCGATAAATCGCCCCCCCCGCGGCGCGCTCGTATCTTGCGGACTCTGAGCGAGGCTACGAGGGCTCGCGCAGTTTATAATTGAGTCGGCGCGAGAGAAGCCAGCGCACGCCAAACATGTCGACGGTGGCGCGGAGGGCCCGGTCACCCAGGCCGTATTTGCTTTGGCCGAAACGACGCCGACGATGATTTACTGGAATCTCAACCAGGCTATATCCTGCTCCTTTTACCAGCGCAGGGATGAAACGATGCATGCCCTTGAACGGAACAAGCGCCGCAATGCAATCCCGCCGCATCGCCTTCAAGGTGCAACCGGTGTCGCGGACGCCATCCCGCGTGAAACGGCTCCGGACAAAGTTAGCGACGCGACTAGTGATGCGTTTCAGCAAAGTGTCCTTGCGTTGCGCGCGATACCCACACACCAGGTCGGCGCCGCGCGAAATTTCCGCGAGGAGGCGGGGAATATCGGCAGGATCATTTTGCAAATCGCCATCGATTAAAACCGCGACCTCGCTGCGAACCGCCTGGAGACCGGCGAAAATAGCCGCACTTTGTCCCGCATTTTTTTCGAAGCGCAGAAGCCGTGTCCGCGGATCGGTCGCGATGCGGGCGACGGTTTCGTCCTGCGAACCATCATCTACAAAAATGATTTCGTAATCGAGCCGGGCGAGCGCATCGGCCAGTTCGCGCTGCAAGATCGCGACGCTCTGCTCTTCATTAAAGAGCGGAACAACTACCGAGACGTTGGTCATAGCGGCAGCGTCCGATAATGCAGGCAAAGGTAAACATCCCAGGTGCGAATCACTCTTCCGAAACGGCGTACTTCGATCCTGGCGACGCGATCGACCCAGGAAAAACCGGCCTGAAGGTTATGCGGAATTCTTTTGCGCCCGGCATCCTGGATGTAGAGAGCGCTCCGTCCGGTAAATAAATTGACGCCGCCTTCTTCGGTATAGCTCTGGTCTTCAGGATTTGGCTTGCCGGGCGGGCGTTCGACAAATTCATCGTAACGTGGCCAGAACGAAAATTGATTCACCACGTCCTGGGACTCGACGATGTAACAAGGTGGGTGTCCCGGCCCTTCGCTGCGTTTATCGTGCAGATAGAATGCGATCTCGGAGGCGCGATCGCGTTCGTCGGCGATCAGGAAAAATTTCTCCTGCGTCTCTCGCTCGAACCCGATGCGAAAGTTTTCCAACGCGAGGGTCGCGCTTTTCCAGCCGCGCATGCCGTCAGACGGGTCGCGTCGCTTAATTTCAATCCCGATACTCCGCAGGATGTCGCTATCCAAAGCCAGCACGCTCATGATTAGTCCCAGGCCGAGGCCGCAACCGGCGAGAGATCGCCAGATCTGTTTTGCCTCCAAATGCGGCCGCCAGAAAGCGACTGCCAGCAGAGCAAAACTGGGAAAAGCGAGCGCGTCCCAGTTCGGCGCGGCGGCTTTATTGAACGAGAGCAGTGCATAAAATGCGAACACTGGAAGGCCAAACCACATCAGAAAAAGCCGGCGCGGCTGCTGCTGCGAACGTTTCCACAGTCCGATTACCGCGATGGCAAGGCCGAGAAAAAGCAGCGGCGAATAGACGATAAAATGTTCCCCGATAAACGAGAGAAATTCCAGCGGATGAAAACCGATACCCTGGTTGACGCCGCCGCGCGATTTCAGATGCGCTACCGTCGCCCAGGCGCGTTCCTGGTTCCATCGAACCGGCGGCACACAAAATGCCGCGAAAATTAGCAGCACGAGATAAAAACCGGGTCGCCGAAATTCCACCCGCAATTTCGGGATGAGCGCGAGAATGACGATGATGGAGAGCAGCGCAAATACATTGGTGTATTTGCACAGGAACCCGAGACCGATAAGAACGCCGGTCAGAAGCCAGTGCCAGGAAAACTCTGGGCTCTTCTCCACCACGCACCAAAACGAGAACATGGCTGCGACCCAGAAAAAGAGAGATAGCGGATCGATCGTCATCAGAAACGCGCCAAGGTTGAAAATTGGAGTCGCGTTTAATCCGATCACCGCCCAAAGCGCGGCTGAGGCGTTGAACATTCGGCGCCCCAAATAAAACAAAAGCAGGCTTGTTCCGGCGCCAAGCAACGGACTGAAAAAGCGCACACCGAACTCGTTCGCTCCAAAAATCATCGTGCTGGCACGGATGGCGAAAGCCACGCCGGGGCCCTTGCTGAAATAGGCGGGCGCGAGTCGCTCCGACCACATCCAATAATGCGCCTCGTCGAATTGGAGATCGGTCGTGGCCAGCAGGGCCAAACGGATACCGGTAATCGTGAGAATAAAAAGCCAGACCGCGCGCTCGATCTTCACGACGCCGAAGCAGGGATTAGCCGCGGATGGCGGGCGGCGAGTTCAGGAAGCCGGCGGGAGATGATTTTTTGCCAAATCAATTCGCAAAGGGCGAGAATGAGCAATGTTTCCCCAGCGGCGAGAAAAAAAGTAGCGACAACGTCGCTCGGCCAATGCGCACCGAGATAAATTCGCGAATAGGCGACGGCCGCAGCGATGATCCAATAGAACTTCCCCCAACGCCGATAAAAAATCGTGCAGCAAATCGCGATCACGGTGTTGTTGTTGGTGTGGCCAGATGGAAAGGATGCACCGGAGCGGGCGCGTTCCGCTGCGTTTGAAACACGGACGCGCGGTTTCTTGAAAATGGTCAGGATCATGGGCCGCGTTTTTTCCAGCTCGATCAACCGCACGGTTTGCACCTGTTTCGGGCGTGCCCGTCCGATGGCGTGTTTAACCGGATCAACCGCCAAATTTGAAAGTCCGAGTGCAACCGCGGTACAAAAGACAAATGCGCGCCCGCGAAAACCGCCGAAGATGAGGAGCGCGACGGCTGCGAGTAGAAAAAATGGCGTCCAGATTTCGGCGTAACTAATGAGCGGCATGAACAAATCGAAGGCAGAGTTCGTCCATTGCTCGTTAATTAAATGAAAAAGTTTCTCGTCCATTCACTCACGCCGCCGCGCACCGAGAATAAAAGCGCACGGCGAATGAAACAAGCCACTCTCGTGGTCGCCCTGCTTTTGCCGGCTACCGCGGCGTGGGCGCAACGTTTCCCCGATGCCAACGAATTACTAGCAAACGTGCGCCTGCATCAATCGCAACAGGAGATCGATTTGCACGGGCAACTACGGCAAGAGGCAAGAGTTGTCCCGTTTCATCTCGTGCAAAACGGGCCGGTTGTTCGCTACATCTTTAGCAATCCGGACGAAACCTTGCAGTTGCGAATCGGGGCCAATGATTCACGCCTGGATGAAATCAAACGCAGCGGTTCGGAAAAGATTACACAGTTAAATGAGCCGGTCCGCGGCACGGCCATCACTTACGAAGATCTGGCGCTGAAATTTCTTTACTGGCCGAACGCACGGGTCATCGGCGCCGATTTCATCCGCACTCGCAATTGCTGGAAAATGCAATTGCGACCCCCCACCGGCGACTCGCAATATGGCTCGATTTTGTTGTGGGTCGACAAGGACAACGGTGCTCTCATGCGGATGGAGGGTTATGATTCCGCGGGGAAAATGATCAAACGCTTCGAAGTGGTTTCCGCGCAGAAAATCGAGAACCGCTGGTATCTGAAACAAATGCGCGTGGAGAGGATTGATCCGCAGTCAGGCCGTGTCACCGCGCGAACTTATCTCGAAATTACGAGGTAACTTAAAGGTTTCGCAGCGGGATCTTCGACCCCCGCTCGCGATGACCAGCTTGCTTAGAGTAAGGCGCCGGCATCCCTTGCCTGAAGCGAATCTTGGGTTAAGCAAAACTTTCCAATGACGAGAAATCTGCCGCTGGCGATTTCCTATTGCTTTACGATTTCCGTAACGGCCTCAGCACAAAACGTTGCACCGGTGGTTACGACCCCGATTGCGCCATTCACGGTCTATGCCGGCGCGGCCGGCGCGCTCGATTCATCTCACCACGGCGTTTGCCGATCCGGATGCGCCCAACGCGGTGCAACTGAGCGTGTCGCTTCCCTCAAGCACGGCACTTTCACTATTGCGCTCGACGGGCAGCACAAACCAGTCACGGTTGGCAATTTTCTGAACTACGCAAATTTCGGGCGGTATTTCGCGACCGACCCGACGACACATATGCTCGCATCGAGCTTTATCCATCGTTCTGTTCCCGGATTCGTCGTGCAAGGCGGCGAATTTATTGGCACTGTCAATCCGGCACACCCGAACAACGCTCGGCCGACGCCGGTCATGACTTTCCCGCCGATTCAGAATGAGCCGGGCATCTCGAACAAAAAAGGCACTGTGGCGATGGCAAAAATCGCCGGTGACCCAAACAGCGCCACCAGCCAGTGGTTCGTCAATCTTGCGAACAATGGAGGTCCGCCGGCCAATCTCGACACACAAAACGGCGGTTTTACCGTTTTTGGTCACGCCACGGGCGATGGGATGACAACCGTGAATGC
>QHRO01000309.1 GCA_003220155.1 Verrucomicrobiota bacterium | reverse complement strand
TGACGGAACAATGCTCGGCGCAAAATATCGTCCACCAGAGTTGATTTGCCGCTGCCGGACACACCGGTCACACAAATGAAACAACCGAGCGGAAACGATGCATTGACGTTCTTGAGATTATTTTCGCTCGCCCCAATAATCGTTAGCCAGCCTTCGGGAAGAGGGTTGATAGTTGATCCGCCTTCGCTTCGCTTCGGTACGATGAGTGGTTGATGGTTGATCGAACGCGGCGCAACCCGCTGACGGGGGACGGCAATTCGGGCGCGACCGGAAAGATAATCGGCAGTGACCGAATTTTTCGCGCTTAAAATTTCATCCCCGGTCCGAGATCAATGATGTGATCCGCCGCGCGGATCGTTTCCTCGTCGTGCTCGACCACAATGACGGAATTTCCCAGATCGCGTAACCGGTTGAGCGTTCCCAGCAGGCGAATGTTGTCGCGTTGATGCAACCCGATGCTTGGCTCATCAAGGACATAAAGGACTCCGGCCAAGCCGGAACCGATTTGGGTGGCGAGACGAATCCGCTGCGCTTCGCCGCCACTGAGCGTTCCGCTCTCGCGATCAAGTGTGAGATAGCCTAGCCCGACTTCGAGCAAGAACTGCAAACGCGATTCGATTTCGCGTACCACTTCCGAGGCGATCTGTCTCTGCTGGGCCGAAAGCCCGATCTGGGAGATAAACTGCCCGGCCTCATCCACAGTTAGTTCGGTAAACTGATGGATGTTGAGCTCCCGCAACTGGTCATCCCGAACGGAAACGCCAGTCCGGCTCGGACTGAGGGATCCCGGTGCCGGCCGTTTAAGCTCACTTCCGCGGGATCCTTCGGTCCGAGCTGGACTGGCGTTTTTGCGCGGAATGACAGCCGAAATGGTCACCGCCAATATCTCCGGTCGCAAACGCGCGCCGCGGCAAACTTTGCATGGCTCGCGGGTCATGAAGGAGCGAATCCGATTACGGGTGAATTCGCTTTCCGTTTCGTCGTAGAGCCGCTGCATTTGTGGCACCAAACCCTCAAAAGGCCTGGCAATCTTTTCACCATTACTACCGAACTTCATTTCAATCGGCGTTTCGCCCGTGCCAAAATAAAGCGCGCTCTTAAAATTTTCCGGCAGCTCGGCAAAGGGCGCTTCTTCGTCGATGCGGAAGTGTTTCACCAGCGCACCCTGCAATTTTTTGTAGTAGGCCTGCATCCGCTTCGGTCCGCGACGCCATGGCGTAATTACTCCCTCGGCAATCGATTTTTCCGGCTCGGAAATCATCAACTCTGGATCAACGACCAGTTGCGTCCCCAGCCCGTGACATGCCGGACAGGCACCGAGATGACTGTTAAAGGAAAAATGCTTCGGCGTTAGCTCGCCGAGGGTGAAGCCGCTATCTGCATTACCGTAGTCAGTAGAGTAGCGCTGCAACTCCCATTCAGATTGTAGGGCAAGCGCATCGCTTGCCGACTCGACCGCAGGCAGGCGACGCGCCTGCCCTACAATGATTGGTTGTTGGCGGAGCACAACAACGCGATTCCCACCCCATTTCAGCGCGGTATCGACCGAATCAGCCAGCCGCACCCGAACTCCGTCACGAATGATGAGGCGATCGACAACGGCCTCGATGGTGTGCAATTCAGTTTTCTTTAATCGAATCGGTTCCGGCCGGCCGAGCTCAATGATCTCGCCGTCGATCCGCGCGCGGACAAAGCCTTCGCGCCGCAGTTTCTCGATCACATCGCGGAATTCGCCGCGCTCATTTTCGACGATGGGGGCGAGCACCACGATCTTCGTTTCAGCTGGATAGGCCAGAATCTGATCGACGATTTGCTGCGGCGTTTGGCGGACCAGCGCTTTGCCGGTCGCGGGATCATGCGGTTGGCCCACAGCGGAAAAAAGAACCCGCAGGTAATCGTAAATTTCGGTGGTGGTGGCGATAGTGGAACGGGGATTGGCCCCGGCGCTGCGCTGTTCGATGGCGATGGCTGGCGATAAACCCTCGATGAAATCGACGTCGGGTTTTTCCATTTTATCGAGAAATTGCCGAGCATAGGCGGACAGGCTTTCAACGTAGCGGCGTTGGCCCTCGGCGTAGAGGGTGTCGAAGGCGAGAGAGGACTTTCCCGATCCGCTTAGACCGGTAATGACCACTAGTTTCTCTCGCGGAATCTCGACACTGAGATTCTTGAGATTGTGCTGGCGTGCTCCAATGATCTTGATAACTTGCGCAGGCATTCGGACGACGGATGTCGAACCTTTAAGTCAAGCACAAGCCTTGCGTTTCTCTACCGAAATCGACGTGCAATGAGTGAAAAGAGCATTTCTCATGAAGAGCTGAAACAGCTCCAGGCCAAGTACAGCGAGATCAAGCATTCCGTTAATAACGCCCTCGCCGTGATCATGGCGCTCTCGGAAATGTCGCAGCGCCGGCCAGATTACGCCGAAAAACTGGCCTCAGCGGTTTTGACCAAGGCGCCGCAGATCGTTTCCAGCTTGCAGGAATTTACCGAAGCATTGAACGAAAAAGTTGGTCCCAAAGCGGAAGGCTTGCCAACGCCGGTCGCGTAAACTCCCGCGCCGTTACGTAACTGTTTTAACGTCCGTTGCGGGATGCCGCTCCTCTTTTCCGGGGAGCGCACGCGCCCTCGCGTGCCCATTTCGGCGCCTCGCCGAAATGCTTCTCTTGCGCAACCAAGGAAAGTCGTTGGCGAGGCGCCAGCGACAGCACGCGAGGGCGCGTGCGCTCCCCGAACCTCAATCGCAACGACCGCGACCAACTCGTCGGTTTGAGGTCGAAGACTTGATAAACACACCCGGCGTTGTCGTCGGCCGCGGAATTTATTGGCGCCAACAACCGCGTTTTTCAACAGGCTCCCGAGTGCTACAATTGGCGGTCGTGAGCACGGCCCCGGGAAAGAAAGTCCTCGTTGTCGAAGACGAGGCCGACGTCGTCGAAATGCTGGTGCGTGCTTTCAACCGCGCGGCCGGATTCAACGTCATCACCGCGGCGGACGGCGCGGTCGGTCTGCGCCGGGCGCGGGAAGAATCACCAGTGCTGGTCATTCTCGATTTGATGCTACCGAAAATGCCAGGCTTGGAAGTCTGCAAAATTCTTAAAGGCGACTCTCTCACCCGGCATATTCCCATTCTCATGCTTACGGCCAAGGCGGAGGAGATCGATCGCATTGTCGGTCTCGAGCTGGGGGCGGACGACTATGTTTCAAAACCATTCTCGCCGCGCGAAGTCGTGCTGCGTGCTCAGGCGATTCTCCGCCGCGGCGAGACTCCGGCCGAAACGCAAT
>QHRO01000237.1 GCA_003220155.1 Verrucomicrobiota bacterium | reverse complement strand
ATCCGCGACCAATGTTCTTTTTCCGCAGCAAGCTGTTTCCGTCCCGCCGCCGTCAATCGGTAATAGCGCGCCTTGCGATTGTTGTCGGAAACGCCCCACTCGGCCTTGAGCCAGCCTTGCGCTTCTAAGCGATAGAGCGCGGGATAAAGCGAACCTTGCTCGACCCGCAAAACGTCCTGCGAAATCTGTTGGATACGATCGGCAATGGCCAGGCCGTGTCTCGGTTCGTGCTGCAACGCTTTTAAGATCAACATATCGAGCGTGCCGTAAACAAGGTCTGGTTTCTCTTTCGCCATAGTTGTGATTTGTTGTCTTGCCTAGACAGTCTTAGTCAGCTCAGCGTTCAATCTTTTCCCTAGACTGTCAAGAGGGGAGTGGGCGCGGTATCCACCAGCATGTTTAATTCAATTCCCGCGAAACTGCTGCCATTACCGCCGTCGTCGCCGTCCACCGTGATCAAATCTCGGCAGATGCTCGGTACCCACTAATTAGGGAAGCCGGGCGAACCGCCTCCAATTGTAATTTTCGAAACCGGTTGGTTCATTGAGGAATTTCCATGCGGAAAAGGCCGAGTTCAGTCTAGCGCCGCCGGACCTGAATGCGGGATAGTGATTTGAACTCGTGCTTGCAGGTAGCCGCCGCTTCAAGCGTCAGTAGTCGAGTGGCGGTGATGCGTGTAAGGCGAGCACAACAGCGATGGCTACAGGGACAGCGACGAACGCGGTCCGATAGGCCAACGCTCGCGATTGAAAGTTACTCTTTTTGCCCACGGGAAGCAAAGCGATGGCGGGTGCGAGGGCGAGGAGCAGCGCACTTGTGGCCGGTAGTTCTGCATAGTAGGAACCGCTGAGCCATAAACCAGCGCACACAAGACTAAGAGGAGCTGCAGCGCCGCTCGGATGGAAAGGCGCCGTCACAGCGATAATTAGAAGAAAGCATGTGCCAGCGATTGCAGTCAGAATGCACGCTAACTGTCCTAGCAACAAACTGCCGGAGAGAATCAATGCGACGCAAGTGCCTCCGCAGAGAACTGTCGCCACGGAAAACAGCGTTGCCGTTCCAAATGGCCTGCGCTCGAGAAGATCGAGACAGCAGGTCAGAACCACGACCCCGAGTGCGATGGCAAACACGCAAAGCCAACCTTCCGCGGCACTCCAGGCGTAACTGAATTTCGGCTGCAGGATTAACCGACACGCAATCGTGCAGATGATTGCCCATATGACGAGGCGACCTGTTCTTTTCGACCTAACGAGTGCATCGGCCGCAGCAGCGATAACTCCAATTACTGCGAGCCAAAACAGCCAGTGGGTTGCATGGCGTGGCGGGAAAGGCGACCAACCGGCAGCGACCACGTGTCCTGCGATATAGCCGGCGCCGATCGCGATCGCACCTGCACAGCGACTCGCGTTTTTCCACCAACACGCAAAGACGAAAAGAAGCGCCGCGGCGACCGCCGCCGCCAAGGCAGCGGGCGGCAGCATCTGTTTCAACAACTGCATCGGTTCGGCCGTCGAAACGGCCCCTACTTTTTAATGCCTTCTACGCTCAGGATGATGGTGACCTCGTTACCGACCTCGCCTTGCTCGAAGTTCATCCCGAAGTCGCTTCGCTTGATCGTGAAGCGCGTTTCGCCCCCGCCGCGCATTTCGCCAAACACGCCCTTGCCTTCGCCACCTTTCTTGAAGTCGACGGTCAGCGGCTTGGTTACGCCATGTATGGTGAGGTCACCAGAAACTTTGAGAGTCTCCCCGCTGCCTTCGACTTTTGTGCTCTTGAAGGTCATTGTCGGAAACTGTTTCGCGTCGAAGAAATCCGGACTCTTCAGGCTCCGCTCGCGAATTGAATTGTGCGTGTCGAGGCTTTCCACCGGGACCGACAATTCGACCGAACTCTTCGAAGGGCTGTCTCTGTCGAAAACGACAGTCCCCGAGATGTCGTTGAAGCGGCCATAAGTGTTCGCAATGCCGAGGTGTTGTACGCTAAACAGCACGAACGAATGAACCGGATCGAGCTTGAATGTCTCAGCCGCGTTTGCGGAAAGAACGAATGCACTAATAAGTTCGAGGACGAGGGTGAGTGGTTTCATGAGTTATACATCTTTCGTTGGACAAAGCATGACATTTCGAGTGGATTTCCGTGTAACCTAGACAGTCTTTGTGAAGGGAGTGTTCAATCTTTTACCTAGACTGTCAAGGGGAGAGACGTAGTAGGCAGCCGTATCGCCTGCGTGACAGGCTGCGCTCTGGCTTAAAACGATTTAGGTTTTAACGATTCAGCGCTTTAACGCAGCAAAGCCTATTGCAAAACGGCTTTGTGGAACTCGTACCAATCGTCCAGATTATTTAGATTCACCGCGTCCCTCGGAGCGGAAGAGTCATCCGCCATTCGACAATTGCCCAGAATCTCCTGGCGCGTCTCGTCATCGTGATTGTAGCCACGCACAGCGGCATTGTGTTTCTCGATCGCCTGCGGAGTGAGCGACTTTGCATTCGCTTTCACCCACGCTTCGACTGCGGATAGGTCGGCTTGTTCTTCTTAATATAATCCTTCACCGCCTGTTCCTCGGGCCCAAGGTCGGCGCAGGTCATGGCGTCGAACCCCTCGGCCGATGCCGGGATAACCGGAAGCAAGTTTGCCCTTCGCTTCCAGCGAGACTTTTTGCCACATTCGGGGCAAATGCAGAACGCCAAGTGGTCCGGCCACGCCGGAACTGATCAATGGAACATAGGTATCGCTCGTAATAGGTTGATGGTTGATTTTTGATTGGTTGTACACCTGTCGAAAACGTAAGCCAATCCCATTTGGCGACGAACTGTCTCTTGCGACGATTTCGTTACCAACAATGGCCTGTCCCAGAATTATTTTGACGGCTTCGATTTCGCGGCCAAGGCGCGCTGAATCGCCAGGGCGTTGAGAATTTCCGGATTACCTTGTGCCCAGGCACTGTCAATCGTTACCCGCTTGAAGCGCCATTTCTGGCCGTCGCGCACCAGCTCGCAATCGTAGCGGTTCATTAACAGGGCATTCTCCGATCCGCGGCGGCAACCTTGTCGCGGCATGAAATGTTGGGACATCACGTAGGCATACAATGTGGCGGAATCGTCGCTGATCTCGATTTGCAGATTGCTGACGGTGTGACTGGTGTCGAGCGGGCCGAGAAACGGAATAAGAGCATTCACGACAGCTTCGCGACCACTCAGTTTTGGAAAATCGATCCCAAGTTTTATCCCCGCGGGCCTGAAATCGAAAATGCAATCTTCCGTAAATGCCGATGCCAATGAATCGGCGTCGCCGTGGTCGAGTCCAAAAGCGTATCGGTGCAGTGTGTCCGCAATCTCGTACCGGTGGCAAGCCAGTTGCGCTAAATCTGTGTTCATGTGGTAGACGCTATACGGTCAAGACTAAGAGAAAACGCCCAACGCTCAACGTCCAATGCCGAATCGAGGCTGAGAAAATTCTCTTAAGGAGAAATAAGACGGATCGCGGCGAATCCGGTCACCAGCAGAAGAACAATTAGGCCCGCGTAGACAATTCGATTCTGCAGGCGGGCACGTCTTGCCGCTGTGGAATAAGGGATGCGCGTGAACGTAACCATGGTGTAGAGCGGCAAATAGATACCGGGCAACAAACCTTCGAGGAGGTGATCGAGCTTCTTTTTTGCCCGAAATGTTTGCGACGCGGTTTTGTCGCGCATCTCGATGAAATTCTGCACCGCAAGATCGGCGAGGGCGTCGGCATTTTCTTTTCGGCGCGCGAAATATTCCGCGAAGGCGCGTTGTCGATCTCCGGGGAATTCGGCCAGGCATTCGTCGAGCACGACGCAATCTTCGAACGCGGCGTTCATTCCCTGGCCGTAGAACGGGACGACGGCGTGGGCGGCGTCGCCGACAAGGGCGACTTTGTTTTCGTAAAACCACGGTGCAGATCGGATGGTAACGAGCGAACCAGTCGGATTTGTTTTGAAATCGTCGAGCAGCGACGGCATCAGCGGCATAGCGTCGGGAAATTCTTCATCGAAAAAGCGGCGTATCTCGTCATCGGTCTTGGTAGTGGCGAAGCTACGCGGTCCTTCGAATTCCCAAAAGAGCGTGCAGGTGAAGGAACCATCCGGGTTCGGAAGGGCGATCATCATGAAACTTTTGCGTGGCCAGATGTGAAGCGCTTCCTTCTCCATTCGCCATGAACCATCCGGCGCCGGCGGGATTGTGAGCTCCTTGTATCCGTGCGCAAGATAACTCTCGTCGTACTCGAAGCCGGCAATTTTTTTCTGCATTGAGTGGCGGACGGCGGAAAATGCGCCATCGACGCCGATGACGGCGTCGCCCTGAGCCTGGATAATTGTTTGTGGTTGCGGATTTGCGGCCGAAAGGCTCACCTCTACGCTAGGCGGGACGAGATTCGCGGTAGCGGAATCAAGATCGACATCGGTGCAACGATGATTGAAATAAACGCGCACGTTCGGATAACGCTGTGCCGCTTCGATGACGGTAGTGTTCAGCGCGGCGCGGCCAATCGAATTGATGAACTTGTTCGGGTCGCGGTCGTAGGGAGAGAAATGGAGTGCGCCAGATTTGTCGTGAATCATCCGGCCGCGCATCGGGATGGCGTGCCGCAGCACTTCATCGGCGATGCCGAGCTGTTCGAGCGCGTAAATTCCGCGAGTCGAAAGCGCCAGATTGATCGAGCGTCCGCCGACGATATTTCCTTCTCGCGGATCAGCGCGTCGTTCGTAAAGATCCACTTCGTAACCACGGCGCCCCAAGTACGCGGCGAGCAGTCCACCCGCCAGTCCGCTACCGATCAGAACAAACTTTGCCGCCATTCCAACTAAATGGTTAACCGCGGATCACGCGGATATCACGGATAATCAATCTCGTTAATTGTAGCAGCGATGCGATTAAATTCGCCGTTCGGCGTACTGCGGAAGATCGTCTGTGATCGTATCCCACGCAGCGCGGCAATCGACAAAGGTATGAAATTGTGGCCGAATGCCGGGATCGTCGTCAAAGGCTCCCATGCGAATCGACACCTGAGGACCGTTTGGCCAATCGCCGCCGAAGAGGCTGGAACCACAGTTTGTACAGAACGCTTTCACAGCGCCTTCGCCTTTTCCGTAAACCTTGACCAATTCTTCGCCTTGGAGGAGGCGGAATTGTTCCTTCAATACCCGCGTTTGCGTGCATACGGCCGCCCCGGAATGCTTGCGGCAGCGGTCGCAATGACAGTGACTCGCCTGCAGAAAAGGAGGGTCGACTTCAAAACGCACGCCGCCACACAGGCAGCTGCCACGGATCGGCTTTTTCATGCGAAATTATAAGACAAGACTCGCATCGGCTCGAATCTGCGGTTGCCGCAGCCGTTGGAGTTGTGCATTTAATGCGTTGGATTTGCCGATCGAACTGTCCGCATTATCGAATGGCTGAAGCGTCATGAAGGTTTTGTCACTAAATGTCGGATTGCCGAGGGAAGTAATCTGGCAGGGCAAGCACGTTACGACAGGAATTTTCAAGGAGCCGATCCAAGGGCGGGTAATGATGCGCAGGTTGAACCTGGACGGAGATCAACAAGCCGATCTGACCGTCCACGGCGGCGTGAGCAAGGCGGTTTATGCCTATCCATCGGAACACTACAACTATTGGCGAAGCGAATTCCCTGGAATGGATCTGTCCTGGGGAATGTTTGGAGAAAACTTCACCACCGAGGGATTGCTTGAGGATACAGTTTACGTCGGAGACAGGTTTCGAATCAGCGAGACGGAGGTCATGGTCACGGAACCACGCATGCCCTGCTACAAACTTGGCATAAAGTTTGGCCGCGCCGATATCGTCAAACGGTTCCTGGCCAGTCGTCGCACCGGTTTCTATTTTGCTGTGATGCGTGAGGGGATGGTTGGTGCCGGAGATGACGTGGAATTAATCGGGCGCGAGCAACGCGAGATCAGCGTCGCCGACATCACGCGCCTTTATGCTTTCGACAAGGGCGATGTAAAATCGCTGCGGCGCGCCGTCCGAGTCAAGGCGCTACCGGAAAGTTGGAAAGGCTATTTTCAACATCAGCTCGAGAAGCAAACCGGGCAGTAAGGAAACAAGACGGCGGGAAAACCGCGGATCACACGGATGTCACAGATTTTTCTGATCTCCGCCTCGTAAATCCACGCGGCGGGGACGCCACGTGTTTCGCGCAGAATGCGCGCGCTACCCTCTTAATTGGCACCATGACTGCTCAACCAAAGCCGCGCCGCGATGAAATATGACTCGCATTGGGAGGGACTTCAGCCTCACGTCAACAGTCTCAACCTTAAGGCTATCCTGGTGGTCGACGACGACCAGCAACTTGCCTCTGCTTTGCAGTGGATCCTGGCGGACGAGAATTTTCTGGTCGATGTCGCTTTTGACGGCAGAGCAGCGCTCCTCAAGGTCAAGGCGCACGAGTACGATGCGGTGATCTGCGACCTGAAGATGCCGCGCCTGCGCGGGGATGAGTTCTATCTGAAGGCGAAAGAAATGCGTCCATCGCTGGCCGATCGTTTCATTTTCATCACCGGCTTTGCCACCGACGCAAGAATCGCACTCTTCCTGACCAAGCACGACGTTAAGTATTTGGTTAAGCCTTTCGCGATCCAAGGCCTGATCAATTGCCTCAAACAATTGCTCTGCTGATCTTTCGACGTCCGGAAATTAGCTTTCAAGCTGCCGATCTACGGTTTCAACAGTGGATCAAATTCGGCGCAGCTACAGAAGAATCAATCAAAAATGATGCGTTCGGTATGCGCGTAGATGTTGAATGAGGGGGGGCGGAGGAACCCGATCAGAGTCTGATTGCATTCGCGCGCGAATTCCATCGCCAGGGTCGAAGGGGCTGAGACTGAGGCGACGATTGGAATTCCGGCCGAGAGCGCCTTTTGCATGATCTCGAAGGACGCGCGGCCGCTAACGAGAAGTATACACGAAGCCAGAGGCAGTTCGTGATCGAGAAAAACGCGGCCAATGACTTTATCGACGGCGTTATGTCGACCGATGTCTTCTCTAACCAGGCGTGCGTTGCCGTCGAGCGCAAAGACGCCAGCCGCGTGAATTCCGCCAGTGCGGGCGAAGTCGCCTTGGTTCTGGCGGAGAAGCCCTGGAAGTGAGAGCAATGTTTCGAGATGAATGCGGACGCTTTTTGCCGACTCAATCGGTGGGAAATTCTGCCGGATCGCGGCGATGCTCTCTTTCCCGCAGAGGCCGCAACTCGATGAAATCGTGCCGAAGCGCTGAGCTGAGTTGAGGTTAGCTTTTACGCCTTCGGCCAAAGTTACGGTTATCATGTTTTCGCGATTACGCGCGCCAGGCGAACGCGAGAATTTATCAATCTTTTCAGATGCTCGAACGATTCCTTCGGAAAGGAGAAAACCGGCAGCGAGTTCTTCGTCGCGTCCGGGCGTCCGCATCGTAGTCGCAACCGTCTTGCGCCCGATGCGAATCTCGAGCGGCTCTTCAATGGTGAGATCGTCACGTTGATACTCCAGTGTGCCATCCTGCTTTCGCCGAATGATCTTATCTGAAGCGATGCCGTCTTCTTTCACTGCTTTCAGGGCGATGTTACCATGTGTCCGGTCGAAATCTGTCATCTTTAATGAACATCAGCGCAGTGTTGCTCGTCGGTGGGGAATCACGCCGGATGGGGCAGGATAAGGCGACTCTTATCTTTCGCGGCAAACCGCTCTGGCAAAATCAGCTCGATCTTCTGCGTACATTGCAACCAGAAGAAATTTTCATTTCGGCACGAGTCGATCCGCCGTGGCGGCCCTCGGGCGTGCAATTCGTTTCCGACGAACCGCCGTCGCGTGGTCCGTTAAGTGGTCTCTCTGCAACGCTGGCGCGAATTTCTGGAGATTATTTACTCGCCCTCGCCATCGACATGCCGTTGATGGGCGAGAATTATTTGCGTTTGATCTGCAATCTGATTGAGCCAGGCCGCGGCGTTCTTCCCATGATCGTCGATCGCGCCGAACCGCTGGCTGCGATTTATCCAAAAGGCGCCGGAATCAATTTTATCACGGCGCTTTCCGGATCGGACTTTTCGCTTCAATCGCTAACGAAGAAGCTCGTCGCGACAGGCAAACTAAACCCCGTTAAGGTTCTCGAAGGAGAGGGGAAATTTTTCCGAAATTTTAACGACCTCAGCGATTTCGACTGATCTAAAATTTATTTCGTTGGCAGAGCGAAACCGGGAATTGCCATTGGATTCATAGAAATCGCATTGCACGCCGAGCAAGCGGCTGGGACGCTAACAAAAAGGAATCCGCGCCTTAGTTGCGCGCGTCTGCGGGAATGGAATCCGGCGCCGGCCACTTGGACGCTTCAACCTTGATGTAATTCAGAACGACTGGTGCCAGGATCATTCCTGGTATTCCCATGAATCGCTCGCCAATGATCAGCGCGAGCAAGGTAAGCCAGACGGGATTTTTGATCAGGTCACCGATGATTTTGCTGTTTAGGAAATATTCCAGTTTATGCACTGCAACCAGGAAGATGAGAGCAACAATCGCCAGTCGCGGTGACATTGTAACGGCGATCCCGACGATGATTGCGTTACTAATCAGGTTTCCCACGATGGGCAGCAGTCCGCAGAGAAAGGTAAAACCAACCACGAAAGTCCCGTACTTAAGTGAGACGACGAGCACAAATACGGCCGTCAAGAGCGTATTTATGGCCGAAATCCGGATTTGAGCGCCCATGACTGTCTCAAAACTTTGGTAGAATAATCGGAAACGGATTTTGATCTCATCGGTTGTTGCGGTAAAAAGGTTTGGACTCTTCGGTTTATTGGAAGATTTCTCGATCCGCGGATTCACAAATAGGCTGACCGCAACTACGATTCCTATTAAAACGAAGGCAAGCTGCGTGGTGGCAGCTCGCGCGAAATTGCCAACAAACAGGAATTCGTTTTTCACGACGTCAACGATGGCGGCTTTTAGACTATCCAGGTCGGAAAAGGGGAGTTCGATCCCGTGGCTTTGCGCGTAGGCAATGAGCGGCGGAATCGATTCCGCTGCTATCTTGGGAAAGGCGACGAACGCCTGCCTGATGAGAAACCCCAAGCCGTAGAGGGTTGCCGCGACGACAACGAAGAATAGCACAAGGGACAGCCACTTCCTTTTGCCGAAATGAAGTTTGCGCAAAGCAAAATAGGAAAAGAGAACTGTTATCAACGGCGTCGCCAGATGGGTCGCGGCCGCCAGCACAATTACCGCGACGAGAAAAAAATACGAGAATCGCGCCGCAGGCGTCATTTTGAATCATGCCAGCTATATGGGCGTGGCTCAATGAGCAATGTCTTCAGAAGCTGCGGCGAACTTCTCCCGAACGATCGTCAATGTAGAATGCGGGCGAAGCGCCACACTTCATGAAAAGTATTGTAAAGCGGCGTCGGCGCAGCGCGGATCACGTTCGGTTCGCGGAAATCGCATTTCACACCGGCGGCTTCGAGCTTG
>QHRO01000308.1 GCA_003220155.1 Verrucomicrobiota bacterium | reverse complement strand
GTATCTTCCATTGCCGCGGCGTGTTCGCGGAAGCCAAGAGTGATTAATGCCCGTCCCTTCGCGGTCAGTTCAACCTGCCGCACCCGCCGGTCGTGGGACCGCTCCTTGCGCGCCACCAGCCCTTTCTTCACCAGCCGCTCAACGGCCACACTGATGGATCCGGGAGTGAGCCAGACCTTGGGGCCGATGGTATTCACCGGGAGCGGGCCCTTGTGCAGGAGCACTTCCAGGACGCGGAAATCAGAGTCGCCCAGTTTCGTCCGCTTGATGCTCCCTGCCGCGTGGGGGACCAGCGCTTGAAAGGCTTTCATGAAAACGAGCCAGACATGCACGCCGGAGGAGTCTTGTCCTCGAGTTGTTCTTTTCCGCCTCATTCCAAATTTTATCTTGACACAGATCGTATTGATGTCAATATAATAGATATCAAACGAAACTAACATGAAAATCACTAATGTGATCGCCCGTTTCCTTCTTGGTCTCATCTTTCTCACCTTCGGACTGAACGGCTTCCTCCACTTCCTGCCCGCCTCTCTTCCTTCCGGAACCGCCGGGCAGTTCGTGGGAGCGCTCTTTGTTTCCCATTATCTGGTTGTGGTATTTCTCCTCCAACTCGTCGCGGCGGTCCTGCTCGTGATCAATCGCTACGTCCCGCTCGCCCTCGCCCTGCTCGCTCCGGTCATCGTCAACATTCTGCTCTTTCACCTATTGATGGCTCTGGCCGGTCTGCCTCTGGCTCTGGTCGTGACGGTGCTGTGGATCGTCGTTTTCCTGAGCGTCCGCTCTGCCTTCGCAGGCCTCTTGCAGCAGCGTGTCCCAGCGTAAACAGATGAATCAGGAACATATGGAGATTGGGGTAGATAGTTTCATCGCGGCAACCGTTGACCCCGTCGCGGATCGGGCAGTTGATCCCGCAAAACATCTCAGCGAATTGCTCGAAGCAATCACCCTCGCTGACGAAGTCGGCCTCGATGTGTTTGGCATTGGGGAACATCACCGGCGTGAGTTCCTCGACTCCGCCCCGACTGTGATCCTCGCCGCCGCCGCGGCCCGAACCCGCCGTATCCGATTAACCAGTGCGGTCACCGTTCTGAGCGCGGCCGATCCCGTGCGCGTCTTTCAAGAGTTCGCGACGCTTGATCTACTTTCGAACGGAAGGGCAGAGATCGTCGCGGGGCGAGGCTCATTCATCGAAGCGTTTCCGCTCTTTGGCCTGGAGCTCGAGGACTACGATTCGCTCTTTGCCGAGAAGCTCGACCTGCTTCTGAACATTCGTGCGAACACGCATGTTCATTGGTCAGGCAAGCATCGCGCTCCGCTTACCGGGCAGGGAGTTTACCCGCGCCCGCTCCAGGACCCGCTGCCGGTTTGGCTCGGTGTCGGCGGCACGCCAGGATCCTTCATTCGCGCCGGCACTCTCGGGCTGCCGCTAATGGTCGCAATTATCGGCGGCGAACCACACCGTTTTCGACCGCTGATCGACCGCTACCGCTGGACCGGTCGGCGTGCCGGCCATTCTCCAGACCAGCTCAAGGTGGGCATCCACTCGTTAGGCTACGTCGCTGATAGCGCGGCGAAGGCGGCCGATGAATTCTTTCCCGGTTATGCGCGCAGCTTTTCTGAGATCGGCAAGGAACGCGGCTGGCCGCCAGTCACTCGCGCACAGTTCGACGCCCTCCTCGGACCGACCGGAGCGCTCCTCGTCGGCGATCCGGAAACGGTCGCGGACAAAATCCTGCGCGTCCACGAGTCGTTAGGCGGCATCTCCCGGCTCACCTTCCAAATGAGCGTTGCCGACTTGCCGCACGCCAAACTCATGCGCGCGATCGAGCTGCTCGGAACGCGGGTTGCTCCTCTCGTCCGGAGAGCGCTCGCGTCTGCGACGCCGGCCGCTTCCTCAACGAAATCCGAACGCGCTGCATAATCGCGAAGGCTGACCTAAAATAATTTCACCCTTTGCGCGATGGCGAACTGTCGGCGGCGGCTTAAATTCCGTGTGACGCCGAAATCCGAAGCGAACCGAGGAACACACATGCCGGCCGATCTTCCAATCCCGATCGCTACTTATATCGCAGCGGCGAACCAGGGCGAGGCGGAGGCATTGGCGCAATGCTTTGCCGAGAACGCGATCGTGCGAGATGAAGGCAAAACGATCGAAGGCTTGGCCGCGATCAGGAAATGGATGGTTGAGACCAAACAAAAGTATCAGCACACCTTCGAGCCACTCGCGGCGACTGAGAAGGACGGCAAAACCATCGTCACGAATCGGCTGACCGGTGATTTCCCAGGCAATCCGATCGAGCTTGAGTTCGTGTTCACGCTCGATCGCGACAAGATCGCCTTCGAAGGGGAGAAAAAAAGATTCCCTCTTAAGAGGTAGAAATTATTCTTCACTCTGCCTTATGGCCAACGGCCCATCAATCGGCGAAAAGAGGCGGAGAGAGGACAAAAAAAATGAGAAGGAATAACTCGACAAAAACTACAGAGCTTCGCCAGAGACGCGACGCTCCACTGACAACACCGACAGATCTCACGCGTTCTGCCACCAAGGACATTACCGGCACAATGAACGCCATTCTGGCGGACGTGTTCGCGCTCTACCTGAAAACGAAAAATTTCCATTGGCACATGAGCGGTCCGCACTTCCGCGATTATCACCTGCTCCTCGACGAGCACGGCGACCAGCTTTTCGCGATGACCGATCCGAGTGCGGAGCGAATTCGAAAGATTGGCGGACTCACCATTAAATCGATCGGCCAGATCTCACGCATTCAGCGCGTGCTCGATAATGACGCCGACTACGTCGATCCCGCGGATATGATTGCAGAGTTGGCCGAGGACAACCAAACGCTGGCGGCGCGACTGCGCGAGGCGCACAACGTGTGCGACGAGCACCGGGACGTCGCCACAGCCAGTCTGATCGAAGTTTGGATCGACGAAACCGAGCGCCGAACTTGGTTCTTATCGGAGATAAAACGCGGCCGGCAGCATTAACCACTAACAAGGAAGAAAAATTACAATGCCATACGTAACTGTCGGAAAAGAAAACGGAGCTAACATCGACATCTATTATAAAGACTGGGGCAAAGGACAGCCCATCGTGTTCAGCCACGGCTGGCCTCTCTCGGCGGATGATTGGGACGCGCAGATGCTTTTTTTCCTCAGCAAAGGTTTCCGCGTCATTGCGAATGATCGGCGCGGACATGGGCGCTCGACTCAAACCAGCGGCGGGCACGACATGGACCACTATGCCGACGATCTGAAGGCCGTGACCGATCATCTCAACCTCCAGGATGCGATTCACGTCGGCCATTCGACCGGCGGCGGCCAGGTAGTGCATTATCTCGGCCGCCATGGCGACAAGAACGTGGCGAAGGCGGCGATCATCAGCGCCGTGCCGCCGCTGATGGTGAAGACTCCGGCCAATCCGTTAGGCACACCCAAATCGGTGTTCGACGATCTCCAAGTTCAGCTCGCCGCCAACCGGGCCAAGTTCTATTACGACCTGCCGGCCGGTCCGTTCTACGGCTTCAACCGTCCCGGCGTGAAAATGATCGAGCCTGTCGTTTGGAATTGGTGGCGTCAGGGCATGATGGGCGGCGCCAAGGCAGCTTATGACGGCATCGTCGCGTTCTCGCAGACCGACTTCACGGAGGATCTGAAGAAGATCTCGGTGCCGGTTCTGGTCATGCATAGCGAGGACGACCAGATCGTGCCCTATCAGGCCGCCGGCCCACTCTCAGCCAAGCTCCTCAAGAACGGCACGCTAAAGACATACAAAGACCTACCTCACGGCATGCCCACAACACAGGCCGACATCATCAACGCCGACCTGCTCGCGTTCTTCAAAGGTTAAGCGAAACCCACAAACCGAAGCGTTGAGCCAAAGAATCCTTTGAAACGAACGCACATGAATAACAAAATGAAGATCGTGGTTATTGGCGGCACCGGATTAATCGGAACAAAGCTGGTGAACAACCTTCGCCAGCGTGGCCATGAGGTAGTGGCGGCATCACCCGGCTTGAAGCGGTAATGTGACGATCGATTCGCGTACAAGGCCGGGCGACACGAAGCCGTTGCTCGATCACCGGCGACTCGCGCACTGCCGAGCAGATCGCGATCAGCGGCAGGTTCGCGCCGTGCCGCGGACCCGACGCACGCGTCGTGCTACGCCAACCAGCGGGCGACGCGCGCCGCGATCGTGGCGGGAGCCTCCACGTGCAGGAAGTGGCCGAGGTTCGGCATGACCTCGAGGACACGCGCGTCGAACAACCGACGGTCCTCGTCGGTCGGCGGCACGATGCAGCCGTCGTCGCTGCCATGGAGCTGCAACAGGGGTGTTGCAATGTGCGCCTCGGCCTTGCGCATGCGATCGACGAACGTCGTGAGCGGGCGCACGATCGCGCGGTAGTACTCGAGCGGTGCGGGGAGGCTGCGCTTGAGACAGGCGTGCAGCTCGTCACGGCGCGCGGAGTCGAGCGTGAAGCTCGGCGACCAGGCGCGCCACAGGCGATCGATCATCGCGAGCTCGCGTCGGCGCACGAGATAGTTGGCTCCTGGGAGCTGGAACAGGCCCATATACCAGCTCTTCTTCCACTGCTTCGAGTGGGCGAGCGAGCGTAGAAGGGTGGCCGGGTGCGGGATCGCGAGCGTGACCGCGCGACGGACGTGCGACGGCGCGGCAGCGCACACGGTGTAAGTGATCTCGCCTCCCCAGTCGTGGCCGACGAGGTCAACTTGGCCGCCGAGGCGATCGATCAAGGCGAGGGCATCGGCGGCGAGGGTGTCGAGGTCGTAGGGACCGACGATCGGAGAGGGGGCGTAGCCGCGCAGCCATGGCGCGACGACGCGGTGTGTCTCGGCGAGGTGCTCGAGGAATGGGACGGCGGTCGGCGGGTGATCCGGGAAGCCGTGGAGGAAGAGAAGCGGACGGGCGCTGACCGCACCGCCGACGAGCGCGTGAACCTCGCCGAGCGGCAGCGCGAACGTGGTGCGGATCAGCTTCTCATGCGGTGTGCTCATAAATCAGATCAGCGACAGGTGGAGCCTTTTGGTCATGGTTACGACGAACGGCATCCACATAGCTCACGCGGAACCAGATGGCGTAGAGCGCGGGAAGGAAGGCAAGCGTCAACACCGTCCCGACGGCAGTGCCTCCGATCAGCACATAAGCCATGGATCCCCAGAACACTGAATGAGTGAGTGGAATAAATGCCAGCACTGCGGCCAGTGCGGTCAGGATGACCGGTCGCGACCGCTGGACGGTGGCCTCGATAATCGCATGATATGGATCAAGACCATCTGCTTGATTGGAATGAATCTGACCGATCAATATGAGTGTGTTCCGCATCAAGATACCCGACAGACCAATCAGACCGAGAATGGCGTTAAATCCAAAAGGCTGATGGAAAATCAGCAGCGCCGGCACGGCACCGAGCAGTCCGAGCGGGCTGGTCAGCATCACCATCCACATAGCGGAGAAAGAGCGCACCTG
>QHRO01000292.1 GCA_003220155.1 Verrucomicrobiota bacterium | reverse complement strand
AGTGACGATGCCGATACGTTTCGGAAATTTCGGCAGCGGTTTCTTTCGCGCCGGATCGAACAATCCTTCCGCTTCCAATTTTCGCTTGAGCGCTTCGAATTTCGCTTGCAGCAAACCAAGCCCGCGTGGCTGAACGATTTCGACACTGAGCTGGTACTGACCGCGTGCCTCGAAGACGCTGACGTTTCCGTAAACCTGCACTTGCGCGCCGTCTGCAAGCGGTTGTCGAAGCGAGAGAGGCGCGTT
The DNA here is from genome assembly GCA_003220155.1 of Verrucomicrobiota bacterium. Lineage (GTDB taxonomy): Bacteria > Verrucomicrobiota > Verrucomicrobiia > Chthoniobacterales > UBA10450 > AV69. The sequence goes on along the minus strand of QHRO01000292.1, from coordinate 2,381 downwards.
CCGAAAAATCACGCACGCGATCTGGGCGCGTGAATCTTTGAGCGTGAAATATTGATGCCCCGAAGGATGCTGCTTGTAGTTCGAAATTTCGCCCTGGACCCAGACCGCGCCGAATCTCGCTTCCAGCGTCCCGCGAATCGCGCGGGTTAGTTCGGCGACGGTGAGAACTTTGGTGGCGGTAGAGCCGAAGAGATCGGTAGTCACAGATTGCACAATTAATGCACATTAACACGGCGCGCGCGATCACATGCGGATCGGTAGCGCACGCGTCTCGCGTGTAACGCCAGTCCGGCTCGGACTTTCGGCGTCTCGCCGAAACAGTCTTACAGAGAAGTCCGCGATGACGAGACGTCATCGCCAACACGCGAGACGCGTGTGCTACCCGGAATTATTGCGCGCGCGATCATCCGCCAAATAACTCATTCTGCGCCCCGCTCGGCGGTTTTAACCCGATCTTGCGATATGCTTTTGGCATTGCCACCCGGCCCTGCGGGGTGCGCTTGATATAACCTTCCATGATCAAATACGGCTCGTTCACTTCTTCGAGCGTGCCCGCTTCTTCACCGATTGCGACGGCGAGCGAATTCAACCCGACCGGTCCGCCGTTAAATTTATGGATCAACGTTTCGATAATGCGCTTGTCCCACTCATCGAACCCATCGCGATCGATCTCGAGCATGGCGAGTGCACGATCCGCCAATTCTCCATTTATTTTTCCGTCAGCTTTGACCTGAACATAATCGCGCACCCACCAGAGAAGGTTATTGGCGGTCCGAGGCGTTCCCCGTGCCCGCGAGGCGATCTCCGCCGCTCCGGGATCGTCAATCTCGACATCAAGCAATCCCGCGCTACGCCGGACGATTTTCTGCATTTCCTCCGCGCCGTAATAATCGAGCCGCGCCGTCATTCCAAAACGCGAGCGCAACGGCGCGCTTACCATCCCGGCACGCGTGGTCGCGCCGATGAGGGTGAATTTCGGCAATTGCAATCGCAGACTGCGCGCTTGCGGCCCTTGGTCGATGATAATGTCGAGCCGATAATCTTCCATCGCTGGATAAAGATATTCTTCAATCGTGGGTTGGAGCCGGTGGATCTCGTCGATGAAAAGCACGTCGCCTTTTTCCAAACTCGTTAGCAGGCCTGCTAACTCGCCCGCTTTTTCAATGACCGGGCCGCTGGTGTTCTTGATGTTCGCACCCATCTCGTGCGCAATGATGTTTGCCAGTGTGGTTTTGCCCAGACCAGGCGGTCCGCTTAGCAGGATATGCTGGAGCACGTCACTACGCTTTTTTGCCGCGGCCACCAAGAGTTCCAACCTTTCGCAGACCTTCCTCTGCCCGGTGAACTCGCTGAACATTGGCGGTCGCAGCGAGACTTCGAAGGCAGCATCGGGTTCCGGCGGTTTCATGGTCGAGTTTGCGGAAATCTGATAACATTGAACCGGAAGTTACGCACGACGCGATTTGTGGACCGTTAAATCGTGAATCGTTACATCGTTAAATCGTCGGACCGATTCACGGATCACGATTCACGGTTCACCGTTCACAAAATCTTCTTCGTCAACACCAGTTCGGTCCCGCGGCGCCGCAAAATATAATCCACCTGATCGAAGGCGTTCCGAATCATCATCAGACCGAGGCCACCGGGCCTGATGACGTTATCACGTCGGCGATGCAGCGCTTCTGCCGGCGGTTGCATGCCATAATCGCGAAGGCGCATCCGCACGCAATCTTGTCGGGCCTCAAGTGAGAGGGCAATGAGCTGATCGTAGCGCAGCTCGTAGGCGTGTCGGATAATATTTGTGCACGCTTCATCCACACCCAGCACCATTAGAGTGCGATCGCGCTCCGAGATCGGCATACTATCAAGAAAATGGCGCACGAAATTGCGCATTAGCGCGAGGTTGCCGGGATGGCTGGAAAACTCGAGCTTCCTTTTTTTCATTTCCGACCGCATCCACGCTGGCGAGGGTTAGGATCGCTTCAAGTTTCGATCACAGAAAGATACGTGCCGCGGAGAGCGCAGGCGAGGGTGTCGCGGCCGAGTTCTGGCGAGCGCGGGGTGTGTTTCGGGTAGCGCACGCGTCTCGCGTGTTGGTTTCGGCGTCTCGCCGAAACAATCTTTAGAAAAGTCTGCGATAACGAGACGTCATCGCCAACACGCGAGACGCGTGCGCTACCCAGGAGAATCTGCAGCGGTTCGCCTCACATCGTTTGCTTTCCAAACAAAAACGCGAAGCCCGCGGTGGACACAAACGAAAAGCGAGTTTCCATTCCGAACATGGTCAGAATTGTTTCCGCGTTGCTCCTCTCGGCCTCCGCCGTCTTCGCGCAAACGAATCCCACCGCCTACGACGCGCTCCGTACCGTTGGCAATCAAGT
>QHRO01000291.1 GCA_003220155.1 Verrucomicrobiota bacterium | reverse complement strand
GAGGTGCACCGGGTGGAGCACTGTCTGGTCGCGCTCAAACCAGCACCACTGGGATTGATTCGACGGATCGGTTCACATCCGCAGGCGCTGGCTCAATGCAGTAACTTTCTGGCGGCGCTTCGAGATTGCCGGGTCGAAATCGAGTCCGACACGGCTAGCGCGGCCATGCTCGTAGCGGAATCTGGCGATCTTTCGCGCGCCGCCATCGCGAGCGAAGAAGCAGCAACCCGCTATGGATTGCAGGTAATCAAGCGAAACATCGCCAACCAAAAAGAGAATTACACGCGCTTTGTGGCGGTGGCGCGCGAAGCGAAGTCGGCGGATTGCCGTCTTCCGCATAAGACGTCGCTTTTGCTGACAACCGCGCATGAGAAAGGCGTGCTGGCCCGTTGTCTTAACGCGCTCGCGCAACATGGCGTCAATCTAACGAAACTTGAATCGCGGCCGAGTCTGGAGCGGCCGTGGCAATATCTTTTTTATTTGGATCACGAGGGTGGCCTGCACGAACCACACGTTGATCTTGCGCTGCGCGAATTAGCGAAACACGCTGAAGCGGTTCGTGTTCTGGGCACCTATCCGCGCACTGGAACTGTTTCCCTTGCACAGAAACAACAAATCAGCGCGCCGATAATTGGGGGTAGTCCAGAGGCCCCGACCGCTAACATTGCTGCACCTTCACCCGCTGCGAAAAAAAACTCTGCTTACCGCCTCGCATCGAGGGCGCATCGCGCGGCCGACACTTTCATTGAGATTGGCCCAATTCTGGTTGGTGGCGATGCGCCTTTTGTGATGATTGCGGGCCCGTGCTCGGTTGAGTCGCGCGAACAAATCACAGCTTGCGCGCGTGCTGTGCGCGACGCCGGCGGCGGACTTCTCCGCGGCGGCTGCTTCAAACCGCGCACCTCGCGATATGATTTTCAAGGACTCGGCTTCGATGGATTGAACCTGCTGCATGAAGCGGCCCAGGCTTACGGTTTGCGGATCGTGACCGAGCTCCTGCATCCTGCAGATGTTGATGCGGTCGCCCGCGAGGCCGACGTGCTTCAGATCGGAGCGAGGAACATGCAAAATTTTGCCTTGTTGAAAGCAGTCGGAAAATCGCGCCTCCCGGTCCTGTTAAAACGCGGTTTGATGGCTTCGATCGACGAATGGCTGGCGGCGGCTGAGTACATCATGGCCGAAGGCAACGGGCGCGTCGTCCTGTGTGAGCGCGGCATTCGCACGTTCGAAACTGCGACACGCAACACCCTCGATCTTTCCGCGGTGCCGGTGCTGCGCGAGCGCACACATCTGCCCGTAATTGTCGATCCAAGCCATGCCGCCGGTCGCCGCGAATGGGTGGCGCCGCTGGCGCGGGCCGCGCGCGCAGTAGGCGCACACGGTGTCATGATTGAAATTCATCCGGAGCCAGATCGAGCACTCTCCGACGGACCGCAGTCACTCGATTTCGAGCAATTCAGAGCGCTCGCGCGTGAAATGTCCCCACAACAGGGTGGATAAGTTCTTCTCGCTTCGCTCGATAATTTTTCTCAGCCACAGACGGGTTTCACTTGCTGCGGTTGAACCGTTCATCGAGTAGTTCCATCCCGAAGCTCGGCGATTTTTGTTTCCGGTACAAAACTTTCTTCACTGCCAACCCTATGCAGTCTTTTCCTGACGCAGACTTGCTTCGAACTGCTCCGTAAATAGGGTCCACCTTTTCCTGCCGGCTGCGCATGGCGGCGAGCTGGTCGACCTTTACGTTGGTCCCGAGCGACGCGCAGAGATCAAAACAGAGTCGAGGGAACTGGTCTCCTGGGACTTAACGCCGCGGCAGCTCTGTGATGTCGAGCTGCTCCTCAATGGAGCTTTTTCGCCTCTGCGCGGCTTTATGACAAAGGCCGATTACGAGCGCGTTTGCACCGAGATGAGATTGACGAGCGGCGTTCTCTGGCCGATTCCGATCACCCTTGATGTCACTGAGGATTTCGCGAAATCGTTGACTCCAGGGCAGAGCAAAATTGCGCTGCGCGATGCCGAAGGCGTAATGCTCGCGCTTTTACACGTGGAAGAAGTGTGGAGACCCGATCGCCGCCAGGAAGCGCAGACGGTACTCGATAGCACCAGCCTCGATCACCCGGGGGTTGATCATGTGCTTAACAAATCGAACTCGTACTACATCGGAGGTCGTCTGGAAGGAGTGCAGAAGCCCTCTAGCTACGATTTCAAGACCTTACGTCTTTCGCCTCTGGAATTGCGGCAGCAATTCACCCGGCAAGGCTGGCGGCGGATTGTGGCCTTCCAGACCCGCAATCCCATGCATCGGGCCCATGTCGAATTGACTTTCCGCGCATGCAAACAGGCTGAAGCAAGTTTGCTGATTCACCCGGCAGTGGGACTGACAAAGCCGGGTGATGTCGATTACTTCACACGAGTCCGGTGTTACCAGGCAGTTCTGACGAAGTATCCGCGCGGCACCGCAAAACTTGCGCTTCTGCCGCTGGCCATGCGCATGGCGGGACCACGCGAAGCGATTTGGCACGCGATCATCCGAAAGAATTGCGGTTGCTCGCATATGATCATCGGGCGCGATCATGCCGGGCCGGGTGCAGATAAGAATGGGCAGCCCTTCTACGGACCTTATGCTGCTCAGGAGTTATTCCAAAAACACGAAGCGGAGATCGGGGTAACGATGGTTCCTTTCCACAACATGGTTTATGTAGAGGATAAGGCCAAGTACCTGCCGGAGGATGAAGTTCCGCGCGAAGCCAGGGTACTCAAGCTATCAGGTACGGAATTACGCCAGCGGCTCAATGAAGGGCGTCTTATCCCGGACTGGTTTACCTATTCCGAAGTCATACAAGAACTGCGGCGAAGCTTCCCGCCTCGCCACCAACAAGGCTTCACCGTTTTTTTCACCGGCTTGTCCAGCGCCGGTAAATCAACCGTTGCCAACGTCCTGCTGATCAAACTCAACGAAATCGGGGGCAGACCCGTTACGCTTTTTGACGGCGATCTTGTCCGGAAGCATTTGTCCTCCGAGCTTGGTTTTTCCCGCGAACATCGCGACCTCAACATTCGACGCATCGGATACGTCGCTTCCGAGATCACCAAGAACCGGGGAATCGCCATCTGCGCTCCGATTGCTCCATATGATTCCACCCGGAAGGAGGTCCGCGCCATGATTGCTCCGCTGGGCGGGTTTATCATGGTGCATCTCTCAACACCGGTTGAAGTTTGCGAAGAACGTGATCGGAAAGGTCTCTATGCCAAAGCCCGAGCGGGTATTATCAAGGAGTTTACCGGTATCTCGGATCCCTACGAAGAACCAACTGATGCGGACATTATCATCAATACAGCCGAGCGCAGTCCTGATGAGGCAGCCCAAGAGATTATCCTTCATTTGGAAAGCGAAGGCTTCGTCGGGAATCCGACTAATTCGCGCGTTGGTTAGGTAGGATCTTTCAACCGCCAAACACGCCAAAAGACGCTAAAATTGCCTACTTAGGCAATCCAACGTCAAAGAAACGCCTTTCGAACCTTTGTCCTTCCGAGCGCAGTCGAGGAATCTCTAACTATTTTCTGCTGAGTAAAGAGATATCTCGGCTGGCGCTCGACATGACAGAAAGCCAACCCGCGAAGCCTGCGGCCCCTTCGTGAATTTGGCGTGTTTCGTGGGCTACTGGCCGCCTGGCTTTGTTGGCATCAGCGATCCGCTCATACTTTTGAGAACACGACCGAGATCGCTATTGGTGGAAATAACGGCCGTAGTGTCGTGCTCAAATGCGGAGCGAGCTACATCAAGACTGCGCAGGAAAAGGTAAAGGTCCTGCGCGTCGGGTGCGCTGTAGGCGTTGGTGTAAATACGCGCTGCCTCCGCGTCGGCCTCGCCTTCAATCTTTAATGCGTCACGGTTGGCGCTGGAGATGATCGATGCCACTTCGCTCTCTTTTTGTCCGCTGATGTTGGCAGCCTCGCCGTGACCTTCAGAACGAAACCGGGCCGCGATCTGGTGGCGTTCGCTCGACATCCGCTCAATGATCTTCTCAGCTACTGCCGGGTTGTACTTGCTGCGTTTGAACCGCTCATCAAGTAGTTCGATTCCAAAGTCGGCGATCTTTTGCCGGGTGCGTTCCGTAATTTGTTTCTCAATCTCCCCTCGCCCAAGTTGAATATCTGGAAGTTTACTTGGCAGAACCGTGCCGCTTTTCTCCAGTTCCGGATCGCGCAAGGGCTGCCGTCCCTTAGTTACTCGAATAATCTCGACCAGATCATGGGTAGCTACTGCCGTCCGCGTTTCGCTTCCGAGAATATCGTCTAGTCGGGAGAGCGCGCTGCGCTCGTCATTTAACCGGTTGTAGTAGAGAAGCGGGTCGCTAATGCGCCAGCGCGCGAAGCAATCGACGATGAGATAAAGCTTGTCCTTGGTCGGGCATTCCGTCGGCGGACCGTCCCAGGCCAGTACGCGTTTATCAAACCGGTTTACTTTATCGAAAAATGGCAACTTCAACTTTAATCCCGGAGTGGTCACGGTCCGAATGGCTTTGCCGAACCGAGTAACAATCGCGTCTTCGTATTGACGAACGATAAAGAGCATTGAACCCCACTTAAGTCCCGTTAGAATGAATATGAGACCCAGTATCGCCATGGTGCGGGACTGCAAAATCCGGATCAGTGTTGGCGGCATACTCAGTAGTTCGCTAGCGTGTTGATTGAGTCGATTCGGGAGTCGTTAACGGGAGCGTTTGCAAGATGTTTTTCAGGCTGTCGTCCACAATTACTTTCTTTTGTAACGCCGGAAGAATCGCCTGCATTTGCTCCAGATAAATACGGCGCCGGGTAACCTCGGGGGCCTTACGATACTCGCTTAGTAGAAGGGTAAACTTCTCAGCGTCGCCTTTGGCCTGGTTTACCCGGCGAAAGGCGTAAGCCTCAGCCTGTTTCAGACGTTCCTTGGCCTGGCCGCTGGCATTTGGGACCGCATCATTATACACCGCCCAGGCCTGGTTGATCGCAGTCTGCTTCTCTTGTTGCGCCTGGTTTACTTCGTTGAAAGCAGCTTGCACCACCGCCGGAGGCCGCACTGTGGCAAGTTGGACCTGTTGAATCTGAAGGCCAAGTTTGTAATCGGAGCAAAGCTCGGCCAGGCGTTTGAGCGAGGCTGTTTCAATGTCGTGGCGCCCAATGGTAAGGACTTCGTCCACGGTGCGATCACCGATTACTTCGCGCATCACGCTTTCCGATAAGTCGCGCAAGGTTTGCTCCGGCTCGCGCACACCAAACAAATACATTTTCGGATCGGTAATTCGATATTGCACCACCCACGGCACGAGCGCGGTGTTGAGGTCGCCGGTGATCATGGTTTCGGTGTCTTCCGCGTATCGATCCTGTTGATAGGGGTTGCTCGCGCCGGACGTGCCAAACCCAAACTCGAGTTTCAGGAGCCGTTGTGTCGGCACAATGACCAGCTCGTCCACGTACGGAATGACATAGGTCAAACCGGGATCTTCGATTCCGGATAACGCGCCAAAGCGAAGCTTGACGCCGACGGAGTTTGTCGGAATGGAGCGAAACCCGAACAGGAGCGAGAAAAGGGTGAGCGCTACTCCGACGCAGGCGATGATGCCCAGGACAAACCGCACTGGTTTGATGCCAAAGCTGGCAGAGGCGGGCCCAGAAGAGCGAACGATTTGCATGCCGGGTTTCGACTATGGGGCGGTCAAGCAGGCGCGGCAAGTTATTCCCGGCCGTCGGACCAGTTAGAACGGCGAAAATAATCGTGGGCCCGAGCGCTTACGCTAACATCGTCTCGGACCGACGGTGTCTAACCGTGGCGAACTTTTCCCTGGCCTGCGCAATCGACAGCGCCTGTTTCCGCGGGACGCAGAAAGTCCGAGCAGGGCTGGCATAGCATGCGAGACGCGTGCTACCCAGCGCCGAGCCTGGCACGTCCATGTTCCCGAGCGAGATCAAGGATTGGGCCAATGGGAACAATGCGACTCGGATTAATCTTCTCATGCGTCATGTAGTAATGCCGCTTGATGTGATCGAAGTCCACCGTCTCGGCAATGCCATCATGTTGGTATAAGTCGATTAGGTAGCCTTGGAGGTTTTGGTAGTCGAGGATACGCCGCAGACTACACTTGAAATGGATGTAGTAGACGACATCGAAACGAATGAGAGTGCAAAATAACCGCCAATCTGTCTCGACTACTCTCGTTCCGAATAAATAGCGGCTCCTGGCCAGTCGCTCTTCCAGCTGATCAAGGGCATCGAATAGTTGGTTGCAAGCCCGTTCGTAAGCGTGTTGCCTAGCGGTGAAACCAGCTTTGTAGACGCCGTTGTTGATCTTGTCGTAAATAAAGTCACTCAGTTTCTGCTGTTCCGCGGCAATGTCCTTTGGAAAAAGATCGATCTCCTTATTCAGTGCCAGCGCGCGAAATGCATCGTTAAACATCCGGCAAATATCGTCCTC
>QHRO01000290.1:3053-3613 GCA_003220155.1 Verrucomicrobiota bacterium | reverse complement strand
CTGATGCCCGTGGAAGACGTGTTCAACATTGAAGGCCGTGGCACGGTCGCGACCGGTCGGGTTGAGCGTGGCGTGCTCAAGAAAATGGAGGAAGTCGAGATCGTCGGCATTCGCCCTACTGCCAAAACAACCGCGACCGATATTGAGATGTTCCGCAAACTTCTTGATGAAGCGCGCGCGGGCGACAACGTCGGGGTGCTTCTGCGCGGCACAAAGAAGGAAGAGATCGAGCGCGGTCAGGTCATCGCGAAGCCGGGCACGATTAAGCCGCACAAGAAGTTCAAGGCGGAAGTGTACGTTTTGAGCAAGGAGGAAGGCGGCCGTCACACCCCATTCTTTACCAACTACCGGCCGCAATTTTATTTCCGCACCACTGACGTGACCGGGACGGTCAAGTTGCCAGATGGCGTCGAAATGGTCATGCCGGGCGATAACGTTGCCATTGAGGTCGAGTTGATTACCCCGATCGCGATGGAAAAGACGATTCGCTTCGCCATTCGCGAAGGCGGCAAAACCGTTGGCGCCGGTCGCGTGAGCGAAATTCTGGATTAATAATCTTC
>QHRO01000290.1:0-2980 GCA_003220155.1 Verrucomicrobiota bacterium | reverse complement strand
GGTTGGGGGTTCTAGTCCCTCCTGGTGTGTTGCTTTGCGGAAGAGTGAAAAAGTTAAAACGGTTACAATGTTAAATTGTCAGATGTGATTGATCCAGGTCCGTTTCAACAATGTAAGATTTTAACGACTTAGCCTCGCCCCTCCCCATGCTCACGAAAATAATGGCTTTCTTCAGTGAAGTGAAGGTTGAGCTACAGAAATGTTCCTGGCCGTGGGACCCCAAGGAGAAGGGGTTCAGGAAATACAAAGAGCTGTTTGATTCGACCGGGGTGGTCATCATTTCGATGCTTCTGTTAGGCGGTTATGTCGCTCTCTTCGATTTTATTCTCGTTAACGTCGTCCATTTCTTTACTCGTATTCACTAATTAGATATGGCCCAGGCACTCGCAGCCAAGGATCAATGGTACGTTGTGCACGTACTCTCCGGCCAGGAGAACAAGGTCAAGGATAATATCGAGAAGCGCGTCAACACCGAAGAGATGAGCGACGTCATCTACGAAGTGCTCGTCCCGACCGAGCGCGTCTCCGAAATCAAGAAAGGCAAAAAAAGCGAGACCACACGAAAATTTTTCCCCGGTTACCTTATCGTGAACATGCATCTACTCGATCAGGACAATCAACTGGTCGATCGCACCTGGTATTTCATCAAGGATACACCAGGAGTAATCGGATTTGCCGGCACCAAGGATAAGCCTATCCCAATGCGACAATCAGAGGTCGAGTCGATGCTGGCACAGATGAAGGAACGCGAGGAAAAGGTGAAACCGAAAGTTTCGTTTGAAGTAGGCGAGACGGTCAAGGTTGCCGATGGACCATTCCAAAACCAGAACGGTATCGTGGAAGAGATCGATCCTGAACGCGGTAAGTTGCGCGTCTCCGTTACCATTTTTGGCCGTGCGACGCCGGTCGAATTGGAATACTGGCAAGTAGAACGCGGTTAAAATGAGAGGTCAGAAGTCGGAGATCAGAAGGCAGAAAGAAGTTTTCGATTCAACGATTTAACAAAATACAATGGCAAAAGAAATCGTAGCTCACATCAAACTCCAAATTCCAGCCGGTCAGGCCAATCCCGCGCCACCCGTCGGCACCGCGCTCGGACCGCGCGGGGTCAACATCATGTCTTTCTGTAAGGAATTTAATGCCACCACTCAAAAACAGGCGGGCGACATTCTGCCCGTGGTTATTACCGTCTACAAAGACAAGAGCTTCACCTTTGTCACCAAGAGCCCCCCGGCAGCGGTTCTGCTCAAAAAGGCGGCCAATATCGCCGCCGGATCCAAGGAACCTAACAAGACGAAGGTCGGCAAAGTGACCCGTAAACAGGTTATGGACATCGTCAACACCAAGCGCAAGGACCTGAACGCCCGCAACGATGAAGCCGCGTTCAAGATCATTGCTGGAACTGCCCGGCAAATGGGACTCGAGATCGCTGATTAACCGGCTGTTTGCAGCGAAGATATAGCTGGGCTGCTTAATGTCGTCGATCCGTGCACAAGTTGAGGAATTAGGCAGTTGGATCACCGGTTTCGAATTCGAAGGGACGCGCTATGGCGGTGATTACTTCCCCAATGACGACTCGCGCGTGCTACGCTTTGTTGACGCTTTTCGGCAGTGGCTAAGGAAGTTGCCCGATCGACGCCGAGCTCTGCGAATTCTGGAATGTGGCTGTCTTGAAGGCGGCCACACCGCCCTACTGGCGAAGGCTTTTCCAGAGGCAGAGATCGTGGCGACCGATTTGCGCGAAGAAAATCTGCGCAAGGCGCGTTTCCTCGTTTCGCTCTACGGTTTGCACAACGTCCGCTGGCTGCAGGATGATTTCAGCTCGCCGCATACCGTGTTTTGCCAGGAGTACGACGCCATCTTTTGTGTCGGGCTGCTCTACCATTTGCGCGATCCCGCGAATTTTCTCAAGCGAACAGCGCAGCTGACGAACTTCCTCTGGTTATGGACGGTGATCTGCGCCGAAGCTGAGGCATCCATTACAGAAGCAGAATTTCGCGGACGTATGCTGGGCGAAACGCCCGATCACCCATTGAGTGGGGCGCAGCCGCAGTCGTTTTTACCTACGCTCGGCTCCCTGACCGACATGCTTTTCGCATCTGGATTCAAAACCGTGCGATTGCTGCAAAAGGAGATGACGAGCAACAATAATGGCCCATGCATTCTTCTGCAGGCGGACCGCTAGTCGTTCTCCTGCGGGGTGCCCAAATATTCCCAGCGCTGTAGCGCAATCGGCACGTTTCCGTTTTCCCAAACAAAATCGTGGAACGCGCGCAGGTTGACTTCGGTCCGGCCATCACCGCTCAGAGTGACGTCTTCGTTGATTGCCCCTCCCGTTATTGCGGGCACCTTTTGAATCAAATCGGTAGCGGTGCGCACCCTGAGTCGCGTGATCTCCTCTGTCCGGGTACGTGTCGACTGGATTCGGGCCAACTTCCACTGAAGTCGGAATGTTCGAGCCGGTGACGATCACTTCCTCGATCATGACGCCGGAGCGGTCAGTTAGTTGCGGCGTGGGAGAGGTTTCCTGGCCGAATGCAGCTGAGACGGCGAGCGTTAGAATTCCCGCTACGCTCAACCATTGGGGCCTTATATTTAGATGTTTAATACATCTCCTCGGCAAATATTTCCACGGTTCTAGCGAAAAGCCTGGACACCTAACAAGTCTCGCACCTTTTCGTTCAGCTCTTTTACCAGCTCAGTCTGCTGATCAATGAGTAGCTTCGAATACGCAACGATGTCGATGAATAGAACGTGCGCGATCTCGAGGTGAGAATCGGTAGGTGCCGACATACGGCGCGCTCCTTCGCTATGCGCTACCACAACCATCTCAACTCAACCAGCACACGTCGAGTCCAAAGCTTCGGACGATTAGATTTCAACCGCGAATTACCCAGATTTCACGGATCGGGGAGCGCAGGCTGCCGGGTAGCGCACGCGTCTCGCGTGTCTGGCGATGGCGTCCCCGCTATCGCGAACT
>QHRO01000236.1 GCA_003220155.1 Verrucomicrobiota bacterium | reverse complement strand
CGAGGGTTGTATTTTGCTTAGTTGTACGACTTAGGAGTCGCCACCCGCGGGTTGCATAAGCGAAGCGAAATTTACTAGCGCTTCTTTGAATGGAAGCCTTTGGCGGACAAGGTTATCTATGAGATAACTCGGAATGCGCACCTGGGTTTGTTCTCTCTTTTTTACTGTTATCATCGGCGGCGGACAAATCGCTTCGGCTGATGCGCCCTTCGATATCGTCATCAAAGGCGGGACCGTCTACGATGGCACCGGCGGGGAAGGCCATGTCACGGATGTCGCGATCCGCGGTGATCGCATAGCGGGCGTAGGCGACTTCGCTAAGGCATCCGCGAAGAAGACAATTGATGCGCGCGGTCTCGCCGTTGCGCCCGGGTTCATCAACATGCTCTCCTGGTCAAACGAATCGCTCATTCAGGATGGGCGATCGCAAAGCGAGATTCGTCAGGGCGTAACCACCGAAATCATGGGCGAGGGAGAATCGATGGGTCCATTAAATGATCGGATGAAAGCGCGGATCGTTCGCGAACAAACGGACATCAAGTTCGAGATCAAATGGAATACCCTGGCGGAGTATCTGCATTATTTGGAAAAGCGCGGCATCTCATGCAATGTCGCCTCCTTCCTCGGCGCCACCACCGTACGCGAGTACGTCATCGGATTGGAAGACAAACAACCAACGCCTGAACAACTCGACCAGATGCGCGAGCTCGTGCGCAAGGAAATGGAAGCGGGCGCCCTCGGCATTGGCACGTCGCTCATTTATCCGCCGGCATTTTATGCGAAAACCGAAGAGTTAATAGAGTTGTGCAAAGTCGCGGCCAAATACCAGGGCAAATACATCTCCCACATGCGCAGCGAGGGAAATCAATTGCTCGGAGGACTCGATGAGGTGATCCGAATCAGCCGCGAAGCTGGGATTCCGGCGGAGGTTTACCACATCAAAGCTGCCGGCGAAAAAAACTGGCCGAAAGAAGATCAATTGCTGGGGCGGATTGAAGCGGCGCAAAAAGAAGGACTCAAAATCAGGGCCAACATGTACACCTATACCGCAGCTGGAACGGGACTCGACGCCTGTCTGCCGCCGTGGACGGAGGATGGCGGCTATCCGGCGTTATTCAAACGATTGCGCGATCCGGCTACGCGCGAAAAAATCGCGGCCGAAGTGCGAGTCGATTCTGATGCCTGGGAGAACTTGTATCTCGCGGCTGGATCGCCGGAGAAAATTTTGCTGGTCGGTTTCAAATCTGAAAAACTCAAGTCGCTTACCGGCAAATCGCTCGCGGAAGTAGCAAGGAGGCGCGGCAAAGATCCGATCGAAACGATCATGGATTTAATCAGCGAAGACGAGTCGCGCATCAGCACGATTTACTATTTGATGTCCGAAGAGAACGTGAAAAAAGAATTGGCCAAGCCCTGGGTTTCATTCGGCTCAGACGAGGCTTCGCAGGCGCCGGAAGGCGTTTTCCTGAAATCCAATCCGCATCCGCGCGCTTACGGGAATTTCGCGCGCGTCCTCGGGAAATATACACGCGACGAAAAGGTGATCACGTTGCCGGGAGCGGTGCGACGATTAAGCGCCTTGCCCGCGACGAATCTCGGCCTCGACCACCGCGGTTTCATTCAAGACGGGATGTTCGCCGACGTGGTTGTCTTTGACCCCGCGATAATTGCGGACCGGGCAACCTTCGAGAAACCGCACCAGTACGCGGTTGGGATGAAGCACGTTTTCGTCAATGGCGTGCAAGTTCTGAAAGAGGGCGAGCATACTGGGGCGAAACCAGGACGGGCGCTGGCCGGCCCGGGCAAACTGCAATAGCTCGAGTGTGCAGCGATTGTTTCTGCTGGAAATCGAAAGCGAGGGCAACTTCAGCCGACGCCAGTCCATGATTGCGCAGTGGGGAGGAATTGGCTTGTCTTAGGCATCAGACGTTCCAGACTGGAAAAAATGTCCCGGTTCGCATTGGCAAATCTTTGCGGTCTGGCTTTGGCGCGCTCACTGTGCTGTCCATGCTGCCGATGTCCTTCCCGGATAAACGCGCAGCACTGCTCGGGGCATTCTTTAACCGATTCGCCATTGGTTTTGTGGTTATCCTTATCGACATACCGTGTTCGGGATGGCTAATCGGTCTCTCCATAGGAATTCTGCTCAGTTTGCCGCCAGCGATTATTACTAAGATGTTCGTGCCAATTCTCGGCATCGGCGCAGTTGGCGGTGTGATTATTGGGCTGATTCGCGCGAAATTCGTCGTCTAAGCCGCCGAAATTTGCCGTACGCCTGGATAGATTGCAGTGCAACAGGTAGCGGATGCCGATTCCGACCACTCGCGATGCTTAAACTACGGTCGCAGCAATGTTTGGTACCAACGGACGACTGAGTCGCCGAAAAACATCCAGGTAATTGCGCCGAAGGCGAGGTAGGGACCGAAAGGTAGTTTGAGTGACCAGACGCGTCGGCCCAGGACGAGAGTGATGAGGCCGATAACGGAGCCGTAGAGCGAGCCCGCGAAAATGGCGAACAAGACGGCGCGCCAGCCGAGAAAAGCGCCGATACACGCAAGGAACTTGAGGTCGCCCCGCCCCATCGCTTCGCGGGGTATCTCAATCTCGTTAGCTAGCCCACTGATCTCATCCAGCTGGTCGAGCTTGAAATTCTCCGAGCCAACCCGGACGCGATTGTAATGAAACCGCAGGATGGTATCTGTAAACTCACGCTCGGCCATTCTCGCGCTCGAACAATGCAACAAAAGTTGATCATTATCGCGCGCGAAGAAATCGCTCCACAGACTTTTTTCATCGCCCACGACAAAATCGGCATCGTCGCCGTGGCGTGCCCAGGTGAAGGCCGTCGATTTTTCAAAGCGGATCCGTTTCTTGCCGAAAACCAGTTTGCCACCTTCAAGCACGAGCCAGAGCAACGCATAACCAACCGCCGCTGAGGCTGCGGAGATGAGCAGCGCATTGAGGCGGCGATCTGTAGTCATCAATTGTGGGACCGCCGTCGAGGCGATTAGGCCGGCTATGGTTCCACCGATGGTAATTTCGTCGGGAATGATGTAATGCTCGAAGTCGATAAAGGTGGCGGCGATGACGAGCGCGACAAATCCCCAGTAGGCAATCGCGATCTGCCACGGAAACGCTTTCCAAATAATAAGAAAGAGAAGGGCCGTGAGTAGTTCGACCGCGAAATAGCGAAAAGCGATGCGTGCCCCGCAATTGGCGCAGCGTCCACGCAATGCCGGCCAGCTAACGAGAGGTAGATTCTGGTGCCATGGAATTTGCGTTTTGCAGGAAGGGCAAAAGGAGCGGCGCGGCTGGTTGACGGAAAGATTCAATGGGAGCCGATAAATGCAGACGTTGACAAAAGATCCGACGCAGGCGCCGAGAACGAAAGCGAACACGTCGAACAGATGCTGGTAGATCATTTCGGCAACGAACATGCAATGGAGTATTGGAGTAGTGGAGCAATGGAGTGGTAGTGAAGCGGGAACCGAGATTTCATTACTCCATCACTCCATACTCCATGACCCCAGTTGGAGCGCGCTCATGTCGCGCGGGTTTGCCGGCGTTTCATGAACCAGGCGATCCAGATGCAGCTTTCATAGAGCATAACCATCGGCAGGCTCATGGCGATTAACGTGAGCACGTCTGGCGTGGGTGTGATGATGGTGGCGAGAATGAAAATGAGCACGATGGCGTAAGGCCGGGTGCGGGCCATGAATTCGTACGTGATCAATCCGAAGCGGACCAGCACGAGCACTACTACGGGCAATTCGAAGCTCAGCCCAAAGCCGAGGGTAAACCGCGTTACGAACGAATAATATTGCTGCACTGTCCAGGCTGGAGCCCAGCCGAGCGACTCTGTGTCGTGAAAAAAGAAAAGGATCGTTTTCGGCAGCAGCCAAAAATAGCAAACAAGCACGCCGGTAAGAAAAAGTGCAAAACTGACGCCGATGGCCGGGAACAAGATTTTCTTCTCCATCACCGTCAGGGCCGGAAGGACAAACTCGGCGGTAAAAAACAAAAGCAGCGGAAAGGAGATGACAATACCGGCGTAAAAAGCGAGGTGAAAGGAAACTACGATTGAGTCCGTGATACCGAGCGCGCGGAGAACACCCAGATTTTGATCGATCTCGTGCAAAGGCGCCTGCATAATGCGCACGAGTGTTCCGCGAAAGGCGAAACACAAAAGCATCGCCACGATCAGAGTGATCGCCATTTTCACGATCGTCCAGCGCAGGTCTTCGAGATGTTCGAGAAAGGGCTTGGAGGTTTCGCTTTCCGGCAGCTCGCGAAACTTGAAGATATCTCGCAGCGCCATTTTACCGGGGCTGCAATTGGATGATTCCTTTCGCGATCAAACGTGCCCACGTGCTGAGAGTGTTAGCGTCGCGAATGGTGTCGTCCGCAATCATGGCGGTGATCTGCGCCGGCGAAAATTCGCGGCAGTCCAGAATCATTTCCGCATCGTGATAGGTGTGATCTTGAAGGGTGCGCTGGACGGGACGGGCGAGGAATAGAAATTCGCGCTCGTCGGTGAACCCGGGCGAGGAAAAGAAGTCTCCGAGGAAAATTGTTTCGCCATCTGGCGCGAGCTCGTAACCGGTCTCTTCGCGCAATTCTCGCAAAGCGACGTCTCGAAAGGAGCCGAAATCGCACAATTGATCGACCTGTCCGGCCGGCATTTCCCAAATCGCTTTGCGAATCGGAATGCGTTCCTGCCGAATGAGGACGAAGTTTCCTTTCGCCGTCATCGCTGCGACTACCACCGCGGATTTGCGCCGCACGATCGTCCAGGCGTGCACCTCGGCCCGGTGCGGGGTGCGGACGCGCTCGGTCACGACCGACAAATGATCATCGGCGAAATGAGCTTCGCTGGAAATCGTGGTCCAATTATCAGGCGTCTCCACTGCGGGAATAAAAACGTCGCCGGGCGAAAAGCGAATTATTCGGGTTCGAGCAATTCGCGCCAGCGCGCGATCTGGCGCGAGATGTTCTCCGGGGAAGGCGAGCCGGTGGCGCTGCGGCGCTGCAGTGCTCTGCGGACGTCAAAGACCTCTCGCACATCTTCCCCAAAAGCGTTCGAGGCAGCGCGAAACTCCTCATTTGAAAGCGCATTAAGTCGTTTGCCGCTGGCAGCGAGTTTTCCGACAATCGCGTGCGCCTCGCGGAAGGGGACACCTTTGCCGACGAGATACTCAGCCAGATCGGTCGCCAGCAATTGCGGATCATTCGCCAATGATTCCATTCGTTCCCGATTGATGGTGAGCTCTGGCAACATCGCGCTGAAAAGTTCGAGCGCACTCCGGACGGTATCGACCGAATCGAAGAGCGCTTCCTTGTCCTCTTGCAGGTCGCGATTGTAGGCGCTGGGCAAACCTTTCAAGATGGTGAGCAAAGTCACGAGATTTCCAATGAGCCGACCTGCTCTACCCCGGGTTAGCTCCGCCATATCCGGATTTTTTTTCTGCGGCATCAAACTGGAGCCGGTGGCGAACGCATCGCTGAACTCGACGAAGCCGAATTCGCTCGTGCTCCAGGTGATTAAATCTTCGCTGAAACGGGAAAGATGAATGCCAATCATGGCCAGGCTGTAAAGAAAATCGCCGACAAAATCGCGATCGCTCACCGCATCGATGCTGTTTTGGGTGACGAACCGGCGAGCGCGCCCGAACCGAGCGGCATGACATCGGCGCGGTGGCGCGTATCACGCAATCGTTCGTGGTCGCGCTCGAATGCTTCGAGCTGGGCGAGCAGATAATGTGCAAAATAGATGGGCTGGGCCCGTTGCAGGTGGGTGTAGCCGGGCATCAAAACCTCGGAATGCTTTTGCGCCAGCAGCAGTAGCGCGTGTTGCAGTGCGCGGAGACGTGCAACAATCTGGTCAATCTCATCGCGGGTAAAAAGACGAAGGTCGAGTGCGATTTGGTCGTTGCGACTGCGCCCCGTGTGCAATTTGGCGCCGGCTAGTCCGATCCGTTTAGTCAACGCCGCCTCGATGTTCATATGGACGTCTTCCAAGGAAGCGTCCCAGACGAATGTTCCGGCGGTGATTTCGTTTTCGATCTCGCGCAACCCGCGCGCGATCATCTCAAATTCGCCAGCGGAGAGAATCCCCGTGCTGGCGAGAGCCGAGGCATGTGCGATCGAACCGGCAATGTCGTGACGATAAAGTCGCCGATCGAAGGAAACTGACTCGCTGTAGCGCTGCGCAATCTCAGATGCAGCCGAGGAAAATCTTCTTTCTCTCATGATTACGTCGCTTCGTCTTCGCGAACCGCCGTCACTGAAACATAGTTCGCGTCGGGCAAAACAAATTTGCGCACTTCGACCTCGACCTTGCTTAAACTAAATTGCGCCAACAAATGCGCCGCAGTCTCTTCGGCCAGAGTCTCAATCAATTTGTAATCATGCCGGCGGATGAAGTCCTTCACCCGTTCTGCCACCGCCGAATAATTGACAGTATTTGCGATGTCGTCGTGAAGTTCGGCGATCCTCGGCCAGAGCGTTATATTTAAGATTAGTCGCTGAGGCTCCGATCGCTCCGAAGTGGGAACACCAACTCGCGCGAACAGCTCAAGCTGTTCGATGTGAATGCGATCAATCACGACAGTTGGAATTTTGGCGAGAAGAACGTCCGAGGGCGAGCGCCAATTCTCATCGCGCGAGGCAGCGGACGCGAGATTCAGCGAGACTACTGGGGCGCGAGCGACGCCACAATCTTCTCGAAGCGCGGGTCGCCGCGCAATTGGTCCCAGTATGGGTGCAGGCGTAGTTGCCCATAGCTCAAATAACCGGGGATGCTCGCCGCGATAGTTAACTGTTCGAAGGCATCGCTCAGATTTTCGAAGGGCAGCACGGCGATACCCTTTTCAGGTACTGCAACCGTCGCAGCTGGCCCGAACGAGGTTTCTGTCGTCGATGAAAATGGACTTGTAAAACGCGCCGAAAGAAACCGCTTAGCTGCGGATCTTTTGGTGACAATTTTCGCCACAACTGGGAGGTCGGAGACGCGATCTGCCGGATTGAGATAACTTGTTCCAGGTCGTAGCGCTCCTAGCTTTAACCTTTCTTTTCATCTTAATGATGGATATCTTGTCAAGGTGACTAACGAGCACGCGGGCAGTGTCGCAGCGGTGACATCGCGTGAGTTCGGCAGTGGACAAAAGGTCTTTGGCCGCTATACGCTGGTGAAGGTCCTCGGACGAGGCGGGATGGGGATTGTCTGGCTCGCGCGCGATGAAGAACTAGGGCGCGATGTCGCGCTGAAATTTCTTCCCGACCTCATGATTCAAGATCGTGCGGCGTTTGATCAGCTCAAGCATGAAACAAAACGCTGCCTCGAACTGACCCATCCGCATATCGTTCGAATTCACGACTTCATACATGACGAACGCTCCGGCGGCATTTCGATGGAGTACATCGACGGTGAAACGCTATCGAACCTGCGATCTGAGAAAGAGCGGAAAGCTTTTGAGCCCGATGAGATTGCCGCTTGGATAAGTCAGCTTTGTGACGCGCTCGATTATGCGCACAATCACGCGAAGATCATCCATTGTGACCTGAAGCCCGCAAACTTGATGGTGAATCAACGTGGAGATCTGAAGATATCAGACTTCGGTATAGCTCGCAGTCTCGGCGATTCAGTGAGCCGGTTGACGCTGGACCAAGGTCGGAGTGGCACGCTCGTTTATATGAGCCCACAGCAACTCAATGGCGAGCGCTGTACGCACCTGGATGACATTTATTCGTTAGGCGCGAGCATCTACGAATTGCTTACGATCAAGCCGCCGTTTTATTCGGGCAATATCGACCGGCAGATTTGCGAGCGAGTTGCTCCTTCGATGACGGAGCGACGGAAAGAACTGGACATCGAGCCAGCGCTCGTTCCACAGCCTTGGGAAGATGCGGTCGCAGCATGTCTGGCAAAAGATCCGTCGCGGCGTCCGCAATCGGCAGTTGAGGTTGCACAACGGCTCCAGCTTTCGTCAGGACAAGCGAGAGCAACAACGACTTTCCGCAAGACTTTAAAGCGGAAGCCCCTGTTTATTGCTGGCATCGCGGCGGTCGGAGCTCTATTGCTTGCCGGCATATATTTCGGGGGGCCCAATCGACACGCCAAACCGGCGTCACATGAGCCAGCGATTCCGGAAAAATCGATCGCCGTTTTACCCTTTGAGAATCGGAGCGAAGAGAAGGCAAACGCCTATTTTGCTGAAGGAATTCAGGACGAGATTCTGACCCGTTTATCCAAAATTGCTGATCTGAAGGTGATCTCGCGCACATCCACTCAGCATTACAAAAGTGCGCCAGAAAATCTGCGGGAAATCGCCAGGGAGCTTGGAGTCGCTCATATCCTGGAAGGCAGCGTGCAGAAGAGTGGCGATGCTGTGCGCGTCAACGTGCAGCTGATCAACGCAGCCACCGATTCTCATGTTTGGGCCGACACATTTGATCGCAAACTGACCGACATCTTTTCGGTTGAGAGTGAGGTTTCTCAGAAAATCGCGGCCGCGTTGCAAGCGAACCTTTCGCCAAATGAATCTCATGTTCTGGCCGCGGTCCGGACGCCTGACACGGAAGCTTACGATCTTTTTTTGAGAGGCGAGTATGAGATTCGCCAGGCCCAAAGCAATGAGTCGGCGGAGACCTACGATCGTGCTGATGCGTTTTACCGGCAGGCGCTGGCGCGCGATCCAAACTTTGCCGAGGCTGCTGCGGCACTCGCGCGCGGTCGGCTAACGCGGCACTGGTTTGTCTCGCCTTTGGAGCCAGCGGAATTAGAGGAGGTAAAGTCGCTTATCGACCGCGCTCTGGCTCTGGCTCCAAATTCGCCGCAAGCGCACTTGGCGCTGGGATTATTCTTTTATTGGTGTCATCGCCAATACGATGTGGCACTGACGGAGTTCAACCGCACGCTGGAATTGCAACCTAATAGTGCTTTGGCCCGAACCTACTGCGCGTGGGTTTACCGTCGCCGCGGTGAATGGGAGCGCTCGCTGGCGGAGTTTCAACGAGCGCAGGAACTCGATCCGCGCGACGTACAAATCCCGCAGAATATCGGTGCAACTTATTTGACATTGCGTCAGTGGAAGGATGCGGAGCAGGCCGAACTGCGAGCTCTCGCCATCGATCCAGACAACGGGTGGTCAGCGCTGTCTCTTCTCATTTCTCACCTCAACGCGACGGGCGACGTCGGCGCGGCCCGGCGAGCTCTTGATGGTTTTCCAGAGGCCACTAAGTCACTCACTCTCGTCAGCCGCCGTAGCCCTACCGGGATCGGCGACGTTGCATTTATGATCGGTATGTGGGTTTATCTCGACGTGATGGAAAGACGTTTCACCGAGGCTTTTCAAGCGTTCGACAAGGAAGTGGTCAACAAGGATCCTGGGCGTCTCCAGCAGCTTGCCGGGCGCGCCGCCCTTCGCCTCCTGGCGGGAGAGTCTGACATGGCTAAATCCGCGGGAGAAGAAGCGCTGCCCTCACTCGAGGCCAGACTCAGAGAGCGGCCGGATGACACTTTCGCGATGACGGAGCTATCTTGGGTTTACCTCGCCCTCCGACGCAATGCCGATGCTCTACGCCTTTCCAGGCAGGCGGCGGATACAATCTCCATCGAAAAAGACGCTTTTTCTGGCCCAAATTTCCAGATCGGGCTCGCGCAAATCGAGGCGCGCGTGGGCGCACCTGAGGAAGCCATTAAGAGGCTTCGACGTTTGCTCTCCATCCCGGCGGGCTGGGAAGTTTCCATAGCACGTTTGAAGATTGACCCGGTCTGGGATCCAATCCGTAACCGTCCGGATTTTCAGAAGCTCCTCTCAGGCCCCGAGCAGATCGGACCTAACAAGTAACAGGAATTGAATCTTCGGAACTTTCTCGCTGAACTGAAGGCGTCGCACCGTTTACGAGGGTCGCGATTGCCTGTGCCGTCACGGCTTGGCTCTTAATATAGGTGGCGATACTTCACTCTTTGAAATCACGAGTGTGCTCGTGCGTCTCGATCACATTGCCCGTTTCGTGATAAACTCGAACCACAGCCTTATGTGACCGGCTGAAGAACTTGGCGTAGCCGATGCGCTGCTGATGCAGCGGACGATGTGATTGAGGTATTGAGGGATCATCGTGGATCATCTCAGCAAAGCCGGTTGGAGTTGGGGCTGCGTTGTGCCTGGCCATCACCTACAGGGTCCGATTGGATGTTGCAGCTATCGGCGCGGCGCGCTTGCGCCTGCGGGAATGCGGTATTTTCCGCAGTGGCTTCCACTGCCGACTTCAATCGTCAGGATTTCAAGGAAATAAATATTATTTTAAGTTTGACAAGTCCCAGTGCCTTAGCCTGTAAATCAACGTGAAGACATTCCCCATCTCTATGCAGAGCGGTCAAGAAGTCGGCATCTGTTGCATAGGAGAACTAGGATTACTGATGTGAAAGGAAAAACTATGACTACTGATGTGAAGGGAAAAGCTATGACTACTGATGTGAAAGAGAAAACCACGGCAACTGGTGCAAAAGGAAAGACTAAGGCGACCGATCTGAAAGAGTTCTTGTCAAATCTTGCGACTGATCCACGGAAGCTCGGTGAATTCCTGCACGCCCCCGAAGCCGTGATGTCCTTTGGGAACCTTTCGGAAGCAGATAAGACCGCCCTAAGGAGCGGTGTCTCGGGGATGGTCGCCGCCCGGCTAGCGGGAGTGTCACTGGACCAGGAGACTCCCCAGCCCCCCCAAATCGGACCGAGTCCCCAACCCCCACAAATCGGACCGAGTCCTCAGCCCCCACAAATCGGACCGAGTCCCCAGCCCCCACAAATCGGATCGACTCCCCAGCCCCCACAAACGGGCTGACTCCCCAGCCGGCGTCTCTGCCGCAGTTCGTCGTGTATCAACCGCAGCTATTAGTGGTGCAGCCGCCGTATTACCCCCGGTAGGGTGCGGCATGACAAATGAAGCCAATAAAGCAGGCGCACTCGTAATCGTCGGCACCGGCATCCGCACGGTTGGGCAGCTGACGATGGAGGCCCTCGCTTGGATGCAGCGCGCCGACGAGATCATTCACCTGGTGGCTGACCCCGTCGCAGAAGCTTTGATTGCGGGCTTAAAGCCTGGAAAGGAATTCACGCTTCAAGGTTTCTACAGCGAGGGAAAGCCTCGTGCCGAGAGCTACAACGAGATGATCGAGTTCATCCTGTCGCGTGTTCGCGCTGGAGTTCTCGTGTGTGGCGCTTTCTACGGACACCCCGGCGTGTTCGCCTATCCGCCGCACGAATCGATCCGCCGGGCGCGTGCTGAGGGGTACGCTGCTTGGATGCTCCCGGGTATTTCAGTAGAAGATTGCCTCTTTGCCGACCTCGGGGTCGATCCCATTGGCGGATGTCAGTCATACGAGGCAACGGACTTCCTCATCAATCGGCGTATCCTCGACCCTTCCAGTCAGCTCATCCTCTGGCAGATCGGCGTGCTGGGACACTGGACTTATCGCCGCTCGGGATACGACCTGCGCTCACTGCCCATCCTCCTTCACAAGCTCCTCGAACATTACCCACCCACCCACGAGATTGTCGTCTACGAAGCTCCGATCTTTCCCGGTTGCGCTCCGGCGATAACCCGCATCGCGTTGGCACAACTCGCCTCCGTACCCCTCTCCGGTGCATCCACACTGTATCTTCCGCCTGCGCGTGCCGCGAACCCCGATTACCGTGTTCTGCCTTATGTACCGACCAACTGCTGACAGGACTGTTGCAGCCGAGGGTCGACGCCCCCGGCGATTACCTAAAGTAATCCGTGTTTGAGTTTTTTCTTCGCACTACAACCATCGTTTCGGCGGCAAAATCTAAAACGTATCGGTCGGGACTCTCATCTCATCTTCGAACTGTAATTTCACAGGCTACCAAGATCACCCAACCCGGAAGCGAACGTCGCGGATGGTTTTGCCGCCGAAGCGTTGCTTCAATTTTCGCAGGATTTCCATTTTTGAAATCTGCTCGAGCTCGTAGTGCAAAGCTGGTTGGAGCACGCGGACATAGAGAATGCCGTCCCGCAGCGCAACCGGCGCGGAATGGGCGGCGATGAATTCGCCTACAATCGAGGACCACGCGTCGATCACTTCGCTTTCGCGCAATCGCTCTTTTAGGCCGAGTTTTTGCATTAACGCCGGCAACAATTGCGAAGTCGGTTGCCAACGGTCGCGCGAAGGCGGCCTCTCCGGCAGGCCGCGCCATTCCTGGATGACAGCGGCGCGGAGGGAAGGGGTCATCAATCGTTAAAAGGTTAAAATCGTTACAAGGTTAAAAGGGTTTCCCGATTTAACAATGTAACGGTTTAATGATTCAACGTCAGACGAAGTCTCAATACTTTCGCCGCATGTTGCTCGGCAGAATATTGAGCTCGGTGCGATATTTCGCCACCGTGCGACGCGCGATGGGGATCCCGCGGTTGCTCAAAATCTCGACGATCTCCTTGTCGCTTAGCGGCGCGTTGCCGTCTTCGTTTTTCACCAGATCAAGGATGGCCTCTTTCACGCTGGTGTTGCTCATCGATTCGCCGGTGGCGGTCTGGTAGCCCGGCGTGAAAAAGTATTTCATTTCATAAACGCCCTGTGGAGTCGCCATGTATTTGCCGCTAATGGCGCGACTGACGGTGGTCTCGTGCACCCCGACCGCGTCCGCGATTTGCACCATCGTCATCGGTTTCAATTGCGAGGAACCTTTCTCGAAGAAATCGCGCTGCCGCGAAACGATCTGATGCGCGATGTTGGAAATGGTTTGCTGGCGCTGATGGATTGATTTGATAAGAAACTTTCCGCTCCGGATTTTATCGCGAATGTAATCCTTCACTTCGTTTCCATTCCCATCCTGCGCCATGATGTCCTTATAAGTATTGCTGATGCGCAGATGCGGAATCTGGTCGCCGTTGAGAATGACCTGGTATTCGCCGTTCACTTTCTCCACGGTCACGTCCGGCACGACATAGTTTTTCGGCGCCTCGGCAAAAATCGCACCCGGCCGCGGCTCCAATTGGGCAATGTTGTTGGCGCATTTCTGCACTTGCTCCACGCTAATGCCCATGCGCCGCGCGATTTCAGGAAAGCGGCGCTTGCCTAAATCCTGCATGTGCTCGGCAATGATCTTGTATTCCAGGCTGCTGCCTTTGCCGTCGCGCTTTAATTGAATAAGAAGGCATTCGCGCAAATCGCGCGCGCCTACGCCGGGTGGATAAAAGCTCTGGACGAGTGTTAGCATGTGCTCGAAATCGTCCTGGGCGATGCCGGTGTTGAGCGCCATTTCCTCCGGTGTCGTCTGGAGAAATCCGTTGTCGTCGATATTGCCGATAATGAGTTCGGCCGTTTTACGATCGTTCGCATTCAGGACCTGCTGATTGAGCTGCGACATCAAATGCTGTTGCAGCGTCTCGGTGGTGGCAATGGAATCGAAAAAGAACTGGCGTTTCTCCTCGTCCTCGTGAGCGCGGGCGCTGTAGCTGCCGGATTGCGCCATATAATCGCGCCATTCCTCATCGAGCTTGGCCAGTTTATCGAATTCTTCCTTGAATTCCTGATCGCTCGCCGCTGACTCGGTAGTGGAAGGGGAATCTGGATCGGTCGCGAGCTCTTCCAAGACCGGGTTGGTTTCCATTTCCTGTTGCACCAGGTTGCGCAGTTCGAGCAACGGCGCTTGAAGAATCAGCAGACTTTGCTGGAGTTGTGGCGCCAGAACTTGCTGCAGAGAAAGATTCTGCGATTGATGCATCCCCTGCGCGGCCATTGTGACAAGAATATCGGTCTTGTAACGCACTCGCAAGCAATTTCCACGCCGCAGATCGAGGAGGAACGCTCGGTTGAGCTACGGTAGTGGTACAGTTTGAAACACTCGAGGCCGCAGTAAGCCCTTCATTACATGCACTAAAATTTTTGCCGGATTCACCAAACGCTGCGTGTTTACCCCCGCAATGGAAGCAGGCGTATCTGCACATTTGGTCACTAGACGAACTTGTGGCCTTGACTGATTAGATGAAAAGAGCGCCCGCCGGGAATTTACCCGACGGGCGGGGGAACCCACGTTGTATTTATTTTTTAGTTACAACCGTCATCCGACGGCTGAACGTCATTCGCAATGTTCCCACATCCGCAGCGCCGTTGTCTATAAAAACCATAACAAATGGGCCTCCAAACTGTACCACTACCTGAGCTACTTACGAATTTACGGGAACGCGAATTGCTCTTGAGCATCCCACTGTCTATGAAACCGACGCTCCTGTTTGCGTTTTGCGCACTCGTTACGCTCGTCTCTTCCGCGCCAGCGCAGGCTCCACAACATAATCCCGCCCAGGCGGAGGTGGCTGCGCTAATAACGGAAGTTCGAGCGCAACAGGCCGCCATCGCGGCCAATCAAGTCAAGATCAACGAAAAACTCGCTACCCTCGCCGAAAGTATTCGGGTCGCGCGAATTTACTCAAGTCGCGGAGGCCGATGATGCAAACGCTCCGAATATTCATAATCAGCCTGGCGATGCTTGCCTGTGCTGTCCTCGGTGTTGCTCAAACTATCCAGCCAACACCGGTTCCACTGCATGCGGCAGCGCCCGCTCCCGCCGAGGACGCGAAACAACAGGCGGAGACGGCGGAAAACATCAAGCAGCTCCAGGAATTGAAAGCGCAGAATGATGAAATCTTGAAACAGCAGCAAGCCGCGCTCGAAGCTCTTGATGAAATGCAAAAAGAGGCCGAGCAACTCCGCATTTACAGCAAACGCGGCTAAACCAGGCCGGACATCATCCGCCGGAATCGGCTCCTACTTTTTCTTAGGCTCGACCTTACGGTAGAGCGTCGCCATGCTAATTCCAAGCATGGTTGCGGCCTTTTCGCGCGAACCGCCGCAATGCGCCAGGGTGGCCTCGATATAACCGCGCTCCTGTTGCTGAATGAAATCGTCGAGCGGTTCGCCGATTGGCATCGCGGCGCGCGCTTGGTCGGCTTTTTCACCCAGCGCGGTGGCAACAATGTTCGGCGGCAAATCCGCCGGCAGAATCATGTCGTTCTCGCACAAAGCGCAGGCCCTCTCGATCGCATTCTCCAGCTCGCGCACGTTCCCCGGGTAATCGTAATGGCAAAGGATATCGACCGCTTTGGGATCGATCTTCTTTGTGTCGCCGCTGGCGGCTGAAGATTGCTTCTGCAGGAAATGGTTCACCAGCAGTGGCACATCTTCCAGACGTTCACGCAAGGGCGGAATCTCGATCGGGATAACTGCCAGTCGATAGTAAAGATCTTCACGAAAGGTCCCGTCTTTTAGCTTCGGCATAAGAGCCTCGTTGGTTGCGCCAACCACGCGCACGTTTACGGGCGAGCTTTTGTTGTCGCCCACTCTCCGCACTTCGCGCTCTTGCAAAACGCGCAGCAGTTTCGTCTGCAATTGCGGCGCCATGGAATTGACTTCGTCCAGAAAAATCGTGCCGAGATTTGCTTCTTCGAACAATCCCCGTTTGTCCGCCACTGCGCCGGTGAACGCGCCCTTTTTGTGCCCGAACAATTCCGACTCCAGCAAATTTTCCGGTAAGGCGCTGCAATTGATCGCCACGAAAGGATGATGCTGACGATTGCTGTTAAAGTGCAGTCCGCGCGCGACCAATTCCTTGCCGGTCCCGCTTTCGCCCTGGATCAAAACCGTGCTGTCGGTGTCGGCGACTTTGTTAATCAGGCTGTAAACGAGCTGCATTTTTCGGCTTGTGCCGATGATGTTCTCAAATTTGTATTTGTTCTTGAGCTCCTTGCGGAGGTAAACGTTCTCCCGCAACGCCGCCTGATAATCGAGCGCGCGTTGCACGGTCATTTGCAGCTCGTCGATCTTGAACGGCTTGGTCACGTAATCGTACGCGCCCATCTTCATCGCTTCGACCGCGGTCTCCACGGAGGCGTACGCGGTGATCAAAATCACGGCGGTTTGCCGGAGATGCTCGCGCACGTGCCGGAGCACGTCGAAGCCGGTCATTGTTTCCATTCGAATGTCGGCAATGACGACGTGGGGCTGAATCGAATCCATTTGCTCGACTGCTTTTTGCGCGGCGTTGAAAGGGAAAACCTGGTGACCTTTTTCCCGGCAAAGGGTGACGATGACTTCGACCATCGCCGGCTCGTCATCGATGATTACGATCTTGGCCATTCGCAGCGCGGAGAATATTTCACTTTTGAGAAAAAGAAAGAGGGAATACGGAAAAAGTTAGTGAATTGCCACGGTTCTACCATGGAGCATGAACCATGGAACTTTGCCGACAAAATTGAGAATTGTTTGGTAAACGTTCTCCGACGTTGTAAAAGGCAAAGCTATCATATCTGCCAGAAAACCCCGTTCGATTCTACCAAGCTCATTTTCCTGCCGTAAGGCGCGTGCAGGATTCATCGTCACCATCTCCAGAATTCTTTCCGCCGGAACCTTGGGAAATTGCTTTTGAAATGCGCGCATTTCAGCGAACAAGCTCAAATCATCATTGCTCGCGAGACTATCCGTTCCGAGACAAACGTTGAAGCCGAGTCGTTGCAATCTTTCGAACTGGAAAGCCACGTGCCCGAAATAGGCGTGGCTGCGAGGACAATGCGCGATGGAGAACTTGTGCTGGATTTCTCTCAGCAAGTCGAAATCGCTTTCCGACAGTTCATTCAAGTGCGCGACGATCCAACCCGCTAGAGATGCATCTCCGAGGCGTCTCAAAAATCTTCTCAGCGGCGTGTCATACCCGCAATCCGTCATTTCGCGCCCGAGCTTTTCCATAAATTGGTAAA
>QHRO01000289.1 GCA_003220155.1 Verrucomicrobiota bacterium | reverse complement strand
AACGCACTCGTCGGCCCGATCATCGCGATGCTCTCGTTCGTCTGTTCCGTTGGAAACATTCCGCTCGCTAGTCTGCTTTGGTCGCACGGCATCAGTTTCGGCGGTGTGATTTCGTTTATTTACGCAGACCTGATCGTCATTCCGATCATCATCATTTACGCCAAATATTACGGCGTGCGTGCCGCGGCCTGGATTACTGGAATTTTTTATGTGTCGATGGTTCTTGCCGGAATCATCGTCGATCTCACTTTCAGCGCCTTAGGCTTGATTCCCGACGGGCTGCGTCCGCCGAGCGCGCTGGAGCATGCTCACATCATTTTCAATTACACCAGCTGGCTCGATGTTGCTGCCGCGATTTTCGCGGCCTGGCTGTTGTTTTTGCATTTTAAATCGCGCAACAAAGAGAATGCCCGCGCTTGCCATTGAGGTAGAGAAACTTTCTACTGAAGCGGCTCGACAGAGTCTCGCCCTACCAAGAGAAGCTTGGAAAAAACTTAGAGGACGCGACTTTTTAGTGTTTCATCACAGGAACTGGAACACAGGCCTGCAGGCCTGTGCGCCACATTTAAAATCACGCATTGCGCGTGACGAAGCGTTCCATCACGTTCAGCACCGATGCCGAAAACGTTTTTCATCACCACCGCAATCGATTACACCAATTCGGCGCCGCACATTGGGCATGCCTATGAAAAAATTCTCGCCGATGTCATCGCGCGATATCGCCGGCTGAAAGGCGATAATGTATTTTTTCTGACCGGCGTCGATCAACACGGGCAGAAGGTCCAGCAATCAGCCGAGCGCGAGGGCGTGCCGCCGGAGCAGTTTGTCGCGGGAATCACCGAACAGTTCATCGCGCTTTGGGACAAACTTGATGTGCGTTATGATGCCTGGGCGGCGACGATCGATCCGCTGCACAAGACATGTGTGCAGGGAATGCTGCAACGTCTTTTCGACGAGGGGAAAATTTATAAAGATAAGCAAGTTGGTTTCTACAGCGTTCGCCAGGAACAATTTTTGACCGACAAAGATCGGAACGAAACGGGCGAATTCGGTCCGGAATGGGGGGAGGTCGAGCAGCGCGAAGAAGAAAACTATTATTTCAAACTCGCGGAGCACAAACAATGGCTGCTCGATTTCATCGATGCGCGAAGCAAAGCCGGCAATCCCTTCGTCGTTCCAGATTTTCGTGTCGGGGAATTACGCAACGCGGTCGAAAAAATTGGCGGTGACCGCCAATCCGGCTCGGATCGCCAGTCCGGTTCGGACCTCTGCATCTCGCGCCCCAAATCGCGGTTGAGCTGGGGGATCGAGCTGCCGTTCGATCGCGATTACGTCAACTACGTTTGGTTCGACGCGCTGAGTAACTACATCAGCTTTATCGGTTACGATCCAAGCCGATCAACCATCAACGAGCAACCATCAATCTTCCGCGACAAGTGGCCTGCGCTGCACGTTATCGGCAAGGACATCATGATTCCCGCGCACGGCATTTACTGGCCCATCATGCTGCATGCCCTCGGATTTCCCGACGAGCAAATGCCGACGCTGCTCGTGCACGGGTGGTGGAATATCTCCGGCGCGAAGATGAGCAAGAGTCTGGGCAACGTCGTCGATCCGGACGTGCTCATCGACAAGTACGGCGTGGCAGGGCTGAGGTACTATTTGATGAGCGATATTGTGACGGGCAAGGATGCGGATTTTTCCGAAGAACGTCTCGTCGAGCGTTACAATGCCGACCTCGCAAACTCGTTAGGCAACCTGCTCAACCGCAGCTTGAACATGACCGAGAAGTACCGACTCGGCTTGCTCAGCAAAGAGCCAGAGTACGCCACACATCTTCAGATGTTCATGAAGCTCGAGCAGTTGCCAGAAGAAAGCGGACTATTGAAGAAACCAGAGTATCTGCCTCTCTTGGATCATGCCGCTTCTGTCATCAATTGCGTGAATGGCTCGTCGCGCGAAATGACCGAGTTCGCAATCCATTCCTTTTTGGAAGTTTCACTCTCTATTGCCAGGCGATGTAACACGTTGATTGATCGAACATCGCCTTGGCAGCTTGCGAAGAGCGATCAGACTGCGCGGCAACTCAATTTAGTCCTCTATCATCTGGCAGAATCACTTCGCATTATCGCGATTTTGATTTCGCCGGTTTTGCCGAAGGCGGCGCATGGGATTTTCGATCAGTTGAATTGGAAGATGGAATTAAGCGGAAAAGAAGAACGGTTTCGTCTCGAGGATGTGAAGTGGGGCGGTTTGCCGGATGGGCATGTTGTTGGGAAACCGGTCCCATTGTTC
>QHRO01000288.1 GCA_003220155.1 Verrucomicrobiota bacterium | reverse complement strand
CTCTCCGCATATTCAAGCGAAGGTCACCTACGACGATAACATATTCATCCGGCCTAGCCACGAACGCGGGGATTTCATCTTCACACTCGCCCCGGGCATAACGTTTGGGTATTGGGAACTGGAGGAGGGGCGAGATTATTTCCAGTGGAAAGATGCAGGTTCCTTGATCGAGAGAGCCCGTGGCAATTTTTTGATCGCAGATTACACCGCTTTCTTTTTGGGTTTTGCACGCACCAGCTCCGAAAACACCGTCGATCATGATGGGCGCGTTGCGTTTCGTTGGGAACTCGCGAAGCTGACGCTGGGTGCCACGCTAGATGCTGGGTCGAAGACGGAAGCTGATCCCGACGTCGGGGAGCGCGTTCGTGTTCGCACGCTCGCAATCAATATCACATCCCGTTATCAAGTGAGTGACAAAACGCTGCTCGGGCTGGCGCTGTCCAATACCATCAATGACCCGGATGGATTCATTCAGACGACCGAGTGGCGGGCGGAAGGCTTCGCACAATATGCTATCACGCCGCTGCTACAGCTTGGGCTGGGTCTGGCCGGAGGGCGCTTGCAGGTGGAAGAGGGTTCTGATCAGGTGTTCGAGCAAATTCTGGCACGAGCGGAGTACTCTCTGACCGACAAACTTGCGGCGCGATTAAGCGGTGGGGTCGAGTTTCGGCAGTTCGACGAGTCGAACAACGACCGCACGAGTCCTGTTTTCGCGCTCGGCATTGACTGGCGGCCAGCTGCTGCTACGGAAGTTACGCTGTCGGCGTTCCGGAGAGTCGGGGCTTCTGCACTCAATGTGGATGAGAATTTCACCATAACCGGATTCGAGGCCACATTTCGCCGGGCGTTGCGCGGCGGGCTGCAGTTCTCACTGGCGGGGGGATATCACGTCGTGAGCTATACCTTCGCAGGTGGGGGCGAAAACCGCACCGACCATTACGTATTTGTACGACCCGGTTTGTTTTATCGGATTACCGATCGGCTGCAGGTGGGGCTAACCTATCAATACCGGCGAAACGAGTCGAATCTTCAGCGGTTCGGCTTTTCGAACAATCAGGTAACTGCTGAAATCGGGCTGCGATACTAGCTGGGCCTTTAGCGGAGCTCTGTGGTTCACACCCGCTGAACGGATAGTTCGTAACAGCATAGAAGTGTTCGCCGGTGACCGCTTGCTAACGCATCCCAGCGCTCAGAGGCGAAACCTCGGTTCCAAATATGGACGGGCACAAAAAATAGTCTTGCCATCATTCGCACATTATTGAGAGACTTGCCCACGCTTCGCGTTTCCGTTTTTAAATAGCTACAGAAAAGCTAAACGGAGGCGTACAGCCCAACGAACGTGTGTCATTATGAACGAGGGGGCACGCCCTGCGACAGGAGTATTGATTGTCGAAGACCATGCGATAGTTCGCGAGGCCTTGACTGAGCTGCTCAACAAGCAGAACGACCTCCGCGTAGTGGGTCACGCGAACAGCGTGCGAGATGCATTCCATTTCCTGACGAGCAAACAAGCGCTGGTTGGAATTGTTCTGGTAGACATTACGCTGAAAGGGCGTAGTGGGCTTGAACTAATTAAAGATATGGGGGCCCAAGGCATCAATATCCCGGCACTTGTCCTTTCCATGCACGATGAATTGCATTACGCGGAGCGCAGTCTACGCGCCGGCGCCAAGGGGTATATCACTAAGGACTCGGCTTCTGAAACCGTAGTCTTAGCCATTCGTCGGGTGTTGAGTGGAGAAATCTACCTAAGTGCAGATGTTGCCTTGAAAATCTTGAACGGATTGCTTGCCTCGAAAAAAGTGACCGGTGTCGCGCAGCTCACCGATCGCGAACTCGAAATTTTCAGGTTAATTGGGTCCGGCGTCCGGACGCGCGAGATCGCAGCGCAGCTCCAGTTAGGCCTCACTACGATCGAGACCTACCGTCAACGCATCAAAAAAAAGCTCCGGCTCGAAAGCGGTAGCAGATTGTCGCGCGAAGCTTTCCGGTGGATAGAGTCTGGAGAAGGAGTGCGCACCGACCTGGAGTAGTTCGGTTACCGAAGTTCTGCCCTTTTCTGTAGCGTATTTCGCTACAAATTTATCGTGGCTCACTTACTTCGGTTTTGCTTGTAAAAAGTCTTGGCCACCCTGTAAAAACAGGATGTGAGGCTGGTTCCCTCCCCTCCCATAAGCGTCCTTTGTGTCTGCTTGTTTTTGCTCAGTGGGGCAAACACACAGGCGCAATCCCCCGTTCAACCGGTAAACATTTCGCAGCCTAGCCATGTGCTGGTGCCGGGCGAATTCATTCAGATCAAGGTTTTTCAGGAGCCCGATCTCGACACTTCGGTTCGCATTCCAGGAGATGGCCATGTCAACTTTCCCCTCATCGGCGAGATTGCTCTCGCGGGGCAAAGCGTGCAGCAGGCAATACGCGTCATCCATGATCGCCTGCAGGCGCGCTTTCTTGTTAACCCGCAGGTTAGCATAGCCGTGCTCGAGTCAGCCAAGCGGCTCTTTACCGTTCTGGGCCAGGTGCAACGCCCGGGCACATATCGTTTTCCAGAGCAACAAGAGCTTGACCTGCTTCAGGTCATCGGGATTGCAGG
>QHRO01000287.1 GCA_003220155.1 Verrucomicrobiota bacterium | reverse complement strand
AGTGCAGATAAAACGAGTAGCAAAGAGTTTAGGCGGTTGAAACGATATATGGCATCGCTCAATGGCTTGCTCGGCAAATGGCCGCTGATCCGGCAGATGCGCGAGTACAAAGATGGGACGGGTCTCGAATCGATGTCGGACAAAACGCGCGCAATGCACGCGCGAATCGACGGTGCGGAAGTGGCCCGCTCGGTTTGCCCGTACTGCGGAGTTGGTTGTGGACAGCTGATTTATCACAAGAACGGCAAACTGATTTCGATCGAAGGCGATCCGGAGAGCCCGATAAGCCAGGGGAATCTTTGCCCGAAAGGAGCCGCTTCTTATCAATTGCTCACGCACAGCCGTCGCGAGACGAAAATGAAATATCGCGCGCCGCGCGCGAAGGGATGGACGGAAATTCCGCTCGATCGCGCGATGGACATGGTGGCGGACCGCGTCTGGGAGTCGCGCAAGCGCACGTTCGTGCACAAAAAAGACGGCGTGACGGTCAATCACACGACTGCAATTTGTCATCTTGGCGGCGCGACGCTCGATAACGAAGAGAATTATCTCATCCGAAAACTATTCACTCTCGGCCTGGGGATGGTGTGCATATCCAACCAGGCGCGGATATGACATAGTAGCACGGTGCCCGGTCTGGGCACCTCCTTCGGCCGGGGCGGAGCTACGACTGCGCAACAAGATCTCGCCAACGCCGACTGCATTTTAATCGAAGGGTCGTCGATGGCCGAAGCGCACCCAGTCGGCTTCCGCTGGGTCATGAAAGCAAAGGAGCGCGGCGCGACCGTTATTCATGTCGATCCCAGATTTTCGCGCACGAGCGCGCTGGCCGATATCTGGGTGCCGATCCGCGCCGGCGGGGACATTGCATTCCTTGGCGGGCTCATCAGGCACATTATCGAGAACAATCTTTTCTTTCGTGATTATGTGGTGCACTTCACCAATGCCTCCTGCGTTATTCGCGAAGGTTTTCGAGACACGGAGGAAGGCGCCACCGGCTTTTTCTCCGGTTGGAACGAGCAGCAACGCGCTTACGACAAGGAGAGCTGGCTCTATCAAGGCGACGGGCTAAGTTTCCCCGCCCGGGATCCGACGCTGCAACATCCGCGCTGCGTTTTTCAAATGCTGCGGCACCATTTTTCTCGCTATACGCCGGAGATGGTGGAGAAGATTTGCGGCATTTCTCCCAAGCTGTTCCAGCGTGTTGCTGACGCACTCGTTTCCGCCTCAGGTCCAGATAAGACCGCCGCGATTTGTTACGCGGTCGGTTGGACCCAGCAATCGAAAGGCGTTCAGATCATTCGCAGCGCATCGATCTTGCAACTTCTGCTTGGCAATATTGGACGACCCGGAGGCGGCATCCTAGCGCTGCGTGGTCACGCATCGATCCAGGGTTCGACCGACGTTCCCACGCTCTACGATATTTTACCGGGCTACCTGCCGATGCCGCGCGGCGATGGCACCCAGACGACGCTACGTGATTATCTGGCAACGCAAACTAAACCGACAGGTCTTTGGCACAACACCCCGGCTTATTTCATCAGCCTTCTCAAGGCTTACTACGGCAAGAACGCAACTGCAGAAAACGACTTCGGCTACGATTGGGTTCCGAAGATCACGGGCAATCATTCCTACTTCGAATACCTCTACGACATTGCCGATGGGAAAATGGAAGGCATGTTTATCATGGGCCAGAATCCGGCCGTGGCAGCGCCAAACTCCCGCTTTGAGCGAACGGCGCTGTCCAAGCTAAAATGGCTCGTCATCCGCGACATGGTCGAGATCGAATCGGCATCGTTTTGGGCCGATTCACCTGAGGTCGACCGTGGGGAATTGAAAACGGAGGAGATTGAAACTGAAGTGTTCTTTTTTCCATCTGCTGGTCACGCGGAAAACGACGGCACGTTTACGAACACGCAGAGGCTCCTGCAGTGGCGTCAGACAGCGGTCAAGCCTCCTGGAGATTGTCGGTCTGACGAGTGGTTCATGCACCAGCTGGCGGTGCGTTTGATTGCGAAGGCGAAAGCGTCCAACGATCCTATGGACGAACCGTTACGCGCGCTCGACTGGTGGTATCCCGAAGACGAAACCGGCATGCCGCACACGGAAGCGGTGCTGGCCGAGATCAACGGGTGGCACACCGATCCTGCGGCCGTGGTCGGTGATCGCGGAGTTGTAGCCCGGGGCGGCGACCCCGGCCGGAACGAGGGAGTCGTTTTCGGTGTCGATCGCGAAGGCAAGCCTCATCACGGTCCGCAGGTCGCCGATTACAACGAACTAAAGGCTGATGGATCGACTGCGTGCGGTTGTTGGATTTATTCGGGCGTCTTTAGCCGCGATGGCGTGAACAAAGGGAACGCGCGCCAGTCCAAGGACTATCTCGGCCACGGCTGGGGCTTTTCCTGGCCCAGCGATCGGCGCATCATATATAATAGAGCAAGTGCCAGCCCAACCGGCGAGCCTTGGAGCGAACGTAAGAAACTGGTCTGGTGGGACAAGGCCCAGAGCAAATGGACCGGGGGTGATGTCCCCGATTTTCCGGTCGGAAAATCTCCGGATTATCGACCAACGCGACAGGAGAAAGGGTTGGACGCGATTCCGGGCGACGCGCCCTTCATGTTGCATGAGGACGGACTCGGTTGGATCTACGTGCCCAAAGGTTTGCACGATGGCCCGTTCCCGACACACTACGAGCCGCTCGAATCACCGGTGCGCAATCTGCTTTATTCGCGCGACACAGACCCGGTGGTCAATTGGTTCACCCGCCAAGAGAACCGTTTTGCTCCGCCAGGCGATCCACGGTTTCCGTATGTTCTCACAACCTATCGGCTGACCGAGCATCATACGGCGGGTGGTATGTCGCGATTCTTACCTCATCTCGCAGAACTCCAGCCGGAAATGTTCGCAGAAATTTCGCCAGAACTGGCTATCGAACTCAGGATCAAGAATAGCGATTACATATGCG
>QHRO01000235.1 GCA_003220155.1 Verrucomicrobiota bacterium | reverse complement strand
AATCGACAAGATTGCTTCGGCCGGCAACATGATCGGGCGAGATGTCAGCGGTCGTGGTGTGCAAACGACATTGCTGAAATTAATGGAAGAAACCGAAGTGCCATTGCGCAGCGCGATGGATTTGCAGGGACAGATTCAAGCGGCCTTGGAATTTCAAAGGCGCGGCAAATCGAGCCGGCAAACCATCAACACCCGTCATATCCTATTTGTCGTTAGCGGCGCATTCGAGCGTTTGAAAGAACAGGTTTCGCGTCGAGTCAAAGGCCAGATCGGATTCAGCGCCGAACCGATCCGCGTAATGGATAACGAGCTTTTCCAATTTGTTACCACGCAGGATTTCATCG
The DNA here is from genome assembly GCA_003220155.1 of Verrucomicrobiota bacterium. Lineage (GTDB taxonomy): Bacteria > Verrucomicrobiota > Verrucomicrobiia > Chthoniobacterales > UBA10450 > AV69. The sequence goes on along the minus strand of QHRO01000235.1, from coordinate 16,942 downwards.
AGTTCGGGTTTGAGCCGGAATTCATCGGCCGTTTGCCGGTGCGCGTTGTTTGCGAAGAATTGAGCGCGGATGATCTCTTCAGCATCATGAAGTATTCGGAAGGTAGTTTGCTGCGGCAATACGAACGCGCTTTTCGTGCTTATGGTATCGCCATCAGATTCGAGGATGAGGCGCTGCGCTTAATGGCGCAGGTTGCGGCGACGGAGAAAACTGGCGCCCGCGGTTTGCTGACGGTGTGGGAAAAACTATTTCGCGATTTTAAATTTTATCTCGCCGGCTCCGGTATCAGCCAACTGCGGGTCACGGCCGAATTAGTGCACGAACCGAAACGCGTTCTCGATCGCCTGCTGGCCGAAGGTCACAAACACGAGGCGGTCGTACTCGATCAACAGATTGATGTCTTCAGCGAATCATTTCGGCGGCAACACGATGTGGAAATCGCGTTTGAAGAGGCGGCGCGGTGCCGGCTGGTCGAACGTGCGCAAACCGAAAAAATGTCGATGGCGGATTTGACGGCGCATCTATTTCGCGATTTTCATTTTGGATTGAATTTGGTGCGCAAAAATTCTGGACAGAATAAGTTTACCCTGCCGCTTTCGGCGGTGGACGCGCCGGACAAATTTCTCAGCGATCTGGTGGTGCAATCCTATTATCCTGCACGCCAAACGAACGAAGTCGGATGAAACGCTCGCTTCTTTTTGCGTGCATTATCGCAGTCGCGGTCGCGGCGGTTGCGAGCATTTCACACGCGAGCGGATGGCTCGGCGGGGTTGAGCTGCCGCTGAGAAACTGGATGGAGAAATTGAACGGGCCAGCCCGCGATCTTGGCAAGATTTGGCAATACAGCCTGATCATTCTCCTCGGTTTCGCCACAGCATGGATCACGATCACGAGCGCTCGAAGGCATGGCGTCGCCCTGCTCGGTCTCGCGGTAATTGCGGAGCTTCTGACGCTCACTTGGGTTCTGTCGCTCTATCACATTTTCTTTGCCCCGCTATCCTGCATTCTCGCTGTCATCCTCGGTTACGGCGGGGCGCTAGTCTACCTTGCAATTGCAGGACGCAAACGTGCCGGCATTCCCCTTTCCTTGTTCAATGGCAAACTCTCGAGCACACAAATTACGCGTTTACGCTCCGGCGAAGTTGAATTCGACGGCAATCCGCGCGCTTTCGAAACCAGCGTGGTGGTGTGCGATTTGGCCAATAAATACGATTTCGCTGACTCCGACGAGCCCGGTGTGGTGGCGAAGGCCAGCGAGAGATTTACCGCGCGCGCGGCCGAATTATTGCGCGATGCCGGTGCTTACTTGCATGCGGCCGACGGCGAGGGCGTCGTTGCCGTGTTTGGATTCCCAGGGGCGCTGAACGACCACGCGGAGAAAGCGGTGCGCGCCGCATTCGATCTCGCGCGTGCATTTGCCGAAAACTCAAGCGGCAGCAACGGCCAAAACGCCACTGCCGGCGCGCATGTCGGGGTTAGTTCCGGCTCAATGATCACCGCGCCAACGGAGGAAAAGCAGGACATTTTTGTGCTAGGCGAGCCGATCGAGTTAGCCCGACGCTTCTGCGTCGCCAATCGCTTTTATGGCTCGCGGATCCTCATCGGGCCGCGCACCTTTGAGCTGGCCAACAACGCCATCGTTGCGCGCCCGATCGATTTTCTCAGCGGTGTCAACGCCCAGGAGCGACATGAAATTTATGAGCCGCTCGCCTTCACCGCTGATGCGCCCAGCGAATTAGTAGCGCGGCGTGATTCGTTTTGGAACGGTGTCGTCTTATACCGAGAGCAGCGTTGGGCCGAGGCCTACAGTGAATTCCAAAAGGCACGCGGACCGAACCACGAGGAAGATGCGCCGCTTAATCTTTATCTGCGCCGTCTCGAGCCGCTCGCCCTGCATTTAATGGAATCGTCGGCGAAATAGGTCCGAGCCCCGGACTGGCGGATTCGAGCGGACTGGCGATCAGAGTTTTGAAAAGAACCGAATATCCAGAAGCGCTTCGTGATTTAATAACGCAGTTACGGCAAATGCCCGGCGTCGGGCCGCGCTCGGCCGAGCGCATTGCCCTGTGGATGGTACAATCGCGCAACGATCACCCGGAACAAATTGCGGGCGCGATTTCAAAAACGCGCGCCCAGATTCATCCCTGTAAACTTTGCGGCTTTTTTGCGACGGACGAGCTTTGCGAAATTTGTCGCGATGATTCGCGGTCGACCGATTTGCTCTGCGTGGTCGAGCAACCGACCGATATTCTTCCACTGGAAAAAACCAGCGCTTTCCGCGGACGCTATCACGCACTCGGTGGCCGAATCGCGCCGCTCGATCACGTCGCGCCGGAAGATTTGCGAATCAAGGAGTTGCTTGATCGAATCGAGCGCGAAAAATTCTCGGAAATCATTTTCGCGCTCGCGGCCGATGTCGAAGGCGAAGCGACTACGAACTATCTGGTCGAGTTACTGAAAGGAAAATCGGTAAAATTAACTCGCATCGCGCACGGTTTACCGGCCGGGGGCGGTCTCGAATCGGCTGACGAACTCACGCTTTACCAAGCGCTGACCGGAAGAACGAAGCTGTGATCGAGTTTTAAGCTTTAAGTGTTAAGCTTTAAGAGGAATTGCGAGTGGAACACTTAAAACTTAAAGCTTAAAACTTAAAGCTGCGAAGCCATGTCCCGCGCCAAAATTGATCCGGCTCTACACCAAGTCCAAAAACCGCCATGGATCAAAGTGCGGCTACCATCGAATCCGGTTTTCTTTTCGACCAAAGCGCTGATTTCTGATTTGCGATTGCATACGGTCTGCGAAAGCGCGCAGTGCCCGAATCGCTGGGAATGCTGGAGTCAAGGCACGGCGACAATGATGATCGCGGGCGATCGCTGCACCCGTGCCTGCGGATTCTGCGCAGTCGCAACGGCGAAACCGTTTGCCCTGGAAGAAGATGAGCCGGAGCGAGTGGCCGAAGCAGTACGCCGGATGAAATTGAAACACGTCGTCATTACCGCAGTCGCGCGCGATGATCTGAAGGATGGCGGCGCGAATCACTTCGCGCGCACCATCAACGCCATTCGCGAAATGGACCCGAAAATTATTATCGAAGTGTTAGTGCCCGATTTTCATGCTCAGGACTGGTGCATTCAAATCGTGCTCGATGCCGCGCCCGACATTTACAACCATAACATGGAAACGGTCGAGCGCCTGACACCGATCGTTCGTTCGCGCGCGAAATACCGCACCTCCCTGCGGGTTTTGAAGCGCGCGAAAGAGCTTTCACCGAAAGTAGTAACGAAGAGCGGCGTCATGCTTGGTCTTGGTGAGACCGAACCGGAGTTATTTCAAACGATGGATGATTTGCGAGAAGTAGGTGTGCAAGTTCTTACGATGGGCCAATACCTTCGTCCGACTCCGCAGCATTTGCCGGTGGTTGAATACATCACGCCCGCTCAATTCGAATTCTTCGGCGAGATTGCGCGCAAAAAAGGATTCGAACACGTCGCCTCCGGCCCGCTCGTACGTAGTTCGTATCACGCGGCCGATTTTCATCCTGTCGTTCGCTAGTGATGGAACGCGATCGTTCGCGAATCGCGGCGGTGATTCCTGCATATCAGGAAGAGAAACACGTCGGCGAAGTAGCGCGGCGGGCGCGGGCGCAGTTGGAACACGTTCTCGTGGTCGATGATGGATCAACTGACTCGACCGCAGAGCGAGCGCGATCCAGCGGAGTCGATGTCGTTGTTCACCCACAAAATCGCGGCAAAGGTGAATCGATCAAGACCGGGTTGCATTATTGGCTCGAACGCGGCAGTGAATACGTCGTGTTGCTCGACGCCGACGGGCAGCATTTGCCTGAAGAAATTTCGCGCTTTGTAGAGGCCGCGGCGTCGGCCAACGAAGCGAAAATTTTCATCGGCTCGCGCATGAATGACACAAGCGTGATGCCTTTTGTGCGACGAATCGTGAACCGTTACATGAGCGGCAAAATTAGTCGGGTCTGCGGCCAGCAAATTCCGGATACGCAATGCGGCTTTCGCATGCTGCATCGCGACATCATTCCGGACGTTCTGAGCGGCGCCAGCCGTTTCGAATACGAGACCGAAATGCTCATGATCGCGAGCAGGAAAGGCCATCGCGTAGCGTCCGTCCCGATTACCACGGTTTATTCCGACGAAGTCAGCAGCATCAATCCCGTGCGGGATACCCTGCGTTTCTTCAAGTTGATGCGGCGATATCGGAAGCTGTAGTGGCAGCCGTGTCGGCTGCAGGAATTCCAGCCAAGACAGCAGAGATCGTTTCGGCGAAACGCCGAAACCAACACGCGACCGCGTGCGCTACCCAGACTAAATCAGACCGCGCCGTTTGAAGTCGCCGATGTTTTCGCCGGCGGAGCGCTCGATCATTTCGATGGTGAACTTGAGTAGGCAAACTTCCCACGCTTCATCCACCCCTTGAATGATCGCGCCATTGGGATCACCGGCGCGCTCTACTGCACGCCGGGTGCGATCGATGACCGACTGCAACGAGGCACTCACGGTTTTTTCCGTGACGCCAGACTTGCGAAATTGAAACCCGTAGCGCAGCACCGCAATCTGCCGCGCGTGCTCGCGCAGCCGTTCCACGTACTCCTGCGCTTTTTCACCGAAACCTTCCAGCATCATTCGGCAAAAATACTCCGGGCTAAGAATTTTCGGGCGCTCAGCTTCAATCCGGCCGGTGCGAATGCGGACCTGATCGACCCGGTCCATCAGCTCGGAGATGAGATGAAACTCGAAGTTGGTGTTGCCAAAGGTCGCGATCTGTCGTTCCGGCGCGAGAATAACCTGCGTATTCTCAATGGCGTACTCGATATCGTCCTGTTTCAAGATTGTGCGCACGAGAATACGACAAAGGAGGCACAATTTCCAGAAGTTGGTGATCCGGAGCAAATTGTCGACCGCCCAAGGTCGATCGGCTACGCCGCCTCATTACTCCTCCCGAGCATCATGCGCATCATGCGCATGCCCTAAATTCGGCATCGACCAGGAGACTGCTCGATCCACCCCGCTACTTTTTCTCCAAGAGCGGCAGGAACGGTTCGTAGCCATCGTCTTTCATTCGTTCGATCGGAACGAAATGGAAGGCGGCCGAGTTGACGGCGTAGCGTTGGCCCGTCGGCGAAGTCGGGTCGGGAAAGAGATGGCCGAGGTGGGCATCGCTGCGCTTGGCGCGAACCTCAGTGCGCTGCATGCCGTTCGAAGTGTCCATTTTCTCGACGAGGAGATCTTTCGAGATCGGCTTGGTAAACGTGGGACGGCCCGTGCCGCCATCAAATTTGTCGAGCGAAGTGAAGAGTGGTTCGCCCGTGATGACATCGACGTAAATGCCGGTGCGTTCGTTGTTCCAAAACTCATTTTGGAAGGCGGTCTCTGTGCCATTCTCGCGCACGACAGAATACTGTTCCGGCTTTAATCGGTGCTTCAAAGCCGCGTCACTCGGCACGGGCCGATTCGGATCAAAGCCTGTGACCTCCTTGATTCGTTCGTGCGCGAGAAAAAAGAAGTAGATCGCTCCGACGGCGAGCACGGTTACCACGATGAGGCCGATGTACGTGCTGAGGGTCGATTTTTCCTCGCTGGTGATTCGACCTCCGTTCATGGAATCGCGAAATTGAATCAGAAACCCACCCACTTCGTCACTTCTTTTTCACAAACAAGTTTCGACAAAGGACGTGCTCTTCAGGATCCCGGTATCTCCGATGCAAACTGCAACGTGTTGTCCCCCGCCGGCGAAGAAGAAAGCGCCTGCGAGCTTGCCGAGCTATCGCCTCAGACGCCCGGTTCGATTAGGGGGGACTCTACGGGCGCTTCCGCGGCCATGCGTTTAGTCGCGCGCCAGCGCAAAACCGCTTCCGCCGAAACAAGAACAAGCGCGATCCAGATGAGGAGAAAAGTAATGAAATGCTGGCGGGTGAATGTCTCGTGATAAACAAAAAGGCCAAGAATGAAACTAATGCTGGGCGAGAGATACTGAAGGAAGCCAATCGTGACTAATCGTAAATGTCGCGCCGCATAACCGAACCAGACCAGCGGCACGGCGGTCACGATCCCGGTTGTCGCTAGGATCGCGGAAAGAGGGAGGTGCGACGGGCCAAAGATCAGCGCGCCGCGACTGGCGAGGAGAACAAGATAAATTAGGGCGAGGGGCAGGAGAAACAGTGTTTCCAAAAACAACCCTGGAATCGCGGCAGTGCCAGATTGTTTCCGCAACAATCCGTAGAGGCCGAAACTGGTGCAAAGCCCCACTGCGATCCACGGGAAATGGCCGTAGCCGAAGCCGAGAATACAAACAGCGACAGAAGCAATGAGAATGGAAACGATCTGCGAGGGACTGAGTCGCTCGCGCAAAATGATGGCGCCAAGCATGACATTCACCAGCGGCGTCATGAAATAGCCGAGGCTGGTTTCGAGGACGTGACCGATGTTGACCGCCCAAATGAAAAGTAACCAGTTCAAGCCGACCATGACGCCGCTGCCGAAACAAAAAAGTGCGCTGCGTCGTGAGCGAACGTTGCCGATGACTTCCCGCCAACGCTTTTGCCAGCTCAGCAGGACGCCGAGAAACACAATGGTCCAGACAAAGCGGTGCGCCAGAATTTCCAAGGCAGGAACTTTGGTAAGCAATTTCCAATAAATCGGAACAAGTCCCCACGTTGCGAAGGATGCAACTCCGGCGAGGAAGGCAGATGTATGTTGCGGATCAGCTCCACCAGACCTGGCCATGCTCGCTCGTATTTCATCAATTGGAGTAGTTCTGCAACCCTTCACTTGCTGGCGATCAGATAGTTTGTAATGACGGAATTCTGCAGCTGATCACGTGAAATCATTTTTTGTCGAACTGAAGCGCCGCAAGGTCTATCGCGTTGCCATTGCCTACGCGGTCGCCAGCTGGTTGCTAATTCAAATAGCAACCCAGGTTTTTCCCTTCTTCGAAATTCCAAACTGGGCGGTGCGCCTGGTCGTAATTGTGCTGGTGCTGGGATTTCCGATCGCACTCCTCTTGTCCTGGATATTCGATCTCACTCCGCAGGGAATCAGGCGCACCGAGGAAAGCGACAGAAGTTTAGCTCCGCCGGAGGTCCTCCCCGCCGCAACGCGCAACATCCCCGAAAAAAGCATCGCCGTTCTCCCGTTCGAAAATTTGAGTGACGACAAAGAGAACGAATACTTCGCGGCCGGAGTTCACGATGACATTCTCTCGAATTTGGCAAAGGTCGCGGACCTTAAAGTCATTAGCCGCACCTCGGTGCAACAATTCAAGAGTGGCGCGCGCAATTTGCGTGAAATCGGGCTGGCATTGGGTGTAGCACATATTCTGGAAGGCACGGCACGCCGCGCTGGTAATCGCATCCGGGTGAACGCGCAGTTGATTGACGCGCGTAGGGACGCTCACCTTTGGGGGGAAACATTCGATCGCGAGATCACCGATCTATTCGCGCTGCAAAGCGAATTAGCCGAACGAATCACCCAGGCATTGCAGGCAAATCTTTCAGCGCGCGAGAAAACCAACCTCCAAACCCATCCCACGCAGGACATCCTTGCCTACGAACTTTTCCTGCGTGCGCGCGAGCTGTTTCACTGGGCCGGCAGCGGCTATTCGTACGACAAAGGAGCAGATGCGCTTCGATTGATCGATGAGGCGATCAAGCGTGATCCGCAATTTGCGCTCGCTTACGCCTTGGCCTCGCGTCTGCACTCTGAATTGTTTTGGTTCGGCTATGATAAAAGTGACTCGCGTTTGGAAAAAGCGAAGACAGCCGCCGATACTGCGCTGAAACTTCAGCCGAACTTGGGCGAAGCGCATCTCGCGACTGCCTTTTATTATTACTATGGTTTTCGGCGGTACGATGTTGCCCAAGAGCACGTCAATGCCGCAGTTCGCGCGATTCCAAACGACGCCGAAGTGCTTAATACCGCTGGAGCGATCGCCCGGCGGGACGGACGATGGAATGAGGCGGTAACTAAGCTGGAGCAGGCGCGCGATCGCGACCCGCGAAATCTTTCGGTGCTATGGGGTTTAGTAGAAAGTTATCTCGCCCAGCATGAATACGCCAAGGCCGAGGGAACAGTGAGCAACGCGCTTTCCGTTTCGCCGACCGCGCCCTTCTTTGTGCTGGCTCGCGGCGCGATTGCGTTATTTCGCGATGGAGAGACCGCTCCTCTTCGTTCCGCCTTGGGGCAAATCCCGCGCAGTTTTGATCCCGGCGGAGCGACCAGCACGATCGCGCTGCGTCTGAGTTTAATGGAACGTGATGTGAAGGAAGCTGATCGCGTGCTTACCGCCTGCGCCCACGAAAAACTTGATGACAATGGTTTGAGTGGAGTCGCCGGGGCACTCGACGGGTACATCGTGCCGAAAAGTTGGTACGCTGGGCTAATTGCCCGGGCTCGTGGTGACGAATCGTCAGCGCGAGCCGCTTTCGAGCAAGCCAAACGGGCGGTGCGAGATGATCTGGTGCAATGCCCGGAAGACGCCAAAGCGCTTGCCATGCTGGCATTAATTCACGCTGCATTGGGAGAGAAAGAAGATGCGCTTGCTGCTGCGGCTCGCGCTGGGGAGCTATTGCCCATCGCCAAAGATTCGTTCGACGGACCAATCCTCGCGACGACGCTGGCAGCGGTAAGCGCCAAGCTCGGCGAGAATGAATCAGCGATTCGACAACTGGAATCTTTAGTCGGAATTCCGAATGGGCCCACTCCGGGAACTTTGCGAGTGGAGCCGGAGTGGGATTCTTTGCGCGACGATCCACGCTTTAAAAAGCTGGCTGAGGCGGAATGAAAGGCACACAGACTTGTAGTCTGTGTGCCCAGCGGAGTTCTACTCCGCTGTAATAGGAGCAGCGGAGAAAATCTTCGTTGGGCGCACAGGGCACAGCTCTGTGTTCCGCCATACGGCTGAGAAAATTAGCGCGACGGCGCAGGCGTAACGGCCTTTGGCCAGGCTGCGATCGAATTGCTGCTGATTGTAACCCAATGGCCTTGATAGGGCGGTGTCGGGCGCGATGGAAAGGGCGAGCGGATAACCGCACCCGCATTCCCTGCTGCGACGGCAACCAAAATTGCCACGAGGAAGTGAACCCTTCGGCTCGCGAAGGACTTTAAGCGCGGCGTTTTCACGCGATGTTGTATTGCAGCAACCATGCCAATCGGACATAGAGTCTATGAAAATTTTAACCCCCGATCCAGAAAAAAGTGATGGCACAAGCCAGAATCGCTGTCGTTAACCAATCAATCACCTGCCCGAGTACCACCATCGAGTGCATGCGAACGTAGATGGCGGCCTCGATTGCGACCGGCGCGGCCAGCGCGATCCAGATAACGGCGGCGAAGCGTAACGCTCCCACCATCCCGTCAGCAAAAAAGCCGACGTGAAAACGCGCGACCAAGACGTAGAGGATGGAAATCGCGATGGCCGACAGCACTCTTACGAGACTCGAGAGTGCATAGTTGCGGGGGCCTTCCGGCCGCCAGGTTTCCGGGGTAGCGCGTCGATAACGATGGAAAACCAACCCCATCCAGAACCAACTGGTGAAGATGGAGACGACGCCGGCGATTAATCCAGGGATAATGGCTGCACGCAAAGTGTTCATAGCGGTTTTCGCGGAAAATAACAGTTACCTGATTCGGTGGCGAGAGAGTTTACGGCGTGCCTCGGGCGGGATAAGATTGGCGGAAACGAATGCCTGAGTTTGCCTATAAAGCCCGCAACGCGCAGGGCGGATTAGTCGAGGGGGTTTTGAACTGCCCCGATCGCGCTGTCGCCATTCGCCAGATCGAACAGCAAAACTGCATTCCTATTCGCATCGATCCGGTGATGACAGCTGCACCCGCTACGGCAGTACCAACGGCGCCCCGCAATTTCGTGCCGAAAATTTTCAACCGCGGCACGCCCGAACGCCCTGATGTTCCGGCGCAGACGTTAAAGATTCCGCACAGTCAGTTGCTCGTTTTCACGGAGCAGCTCGCGCATTTGCAACAAGCGGGCATGACCCTGGACGAAGGGCTCGGTGTTCTGGAGAAGCGTTTAAAGCATCCGCGGGTGCAGCAGATGATTCGCACTTTGCACCAGGCACTGGTCGACGGTCGTAGTTTTTCTCAGGCGCTTCGTGAATTCCCGCGCATTTTCCCACCGCTTTACGTGAACCTGGTCGCGGCAGGTGAAGCGAGCGGCGCGTTGCCGGAGATTCTTTTGCGGTTGGTGAAGCACCTGATGCAGGCAAAAAGTCTGCGTGATCGAGTGCAACAGGCGCTGATTTATCCGACTTTTCTTACACTGGCGGGCGCAGCGCTCATTACCGTCTTCATTACTTTCATGGTGCCGCAGCTCACCCAATTCATGTCGCAAAATGGCGGAGCGCTACCGTTGCCGACGCGTATTTTAATGCAAGCACACCACCTTCTCACAACCTACTGGTGGTTGGGTGTCCTAATTGTTATCGGGGGGCTTGCCGCCTGGCGGGCCTTTGTCCGGAGCGACGAAGGGCGCATTGCCTGGGACCGATTTCGCCTGCGCATTCCCGGTTATGGTCGCATCGTCCAGCATAGCTATTACGCGCAGTTCTCCCGCACGCTCGGCACCCTGACCGAAAACGGGATTCCACTTTTGCGATCACTCGATCTCCTCGCCGAAATCGCGGGCAACCGTTACATCGAGAAAAAGTTAACGGAAGTCAGACGCGGGGTGGTGGACGGTGCGCATCTTTCGGCGGCGCTTGCGGCGCAGCAAATGTTCCCGGACTTGCTCACCGATATGATGGCAGTGGGCGAGCAAACCGGGCACTTTGGTCAAACTATGATGACGATCGCAGATGTTTACGAGCGGGAACTCGATCGCACCGTCAGCATCACCTCGGGGCTGATTGCGCCGGTCATCATCGTTATCATTGCCATTGTCGTTGGCTTTGTCGTTTATAGCATTTTGTCCGCGGTATTCTCCATGACGCAAAGTTTGCAGTTTCGGATGCGCTGAGATAGCATCCGCCCAATTTAATGCGTCGGCGAACTTTGGCGTTGGGACTGATCCTGGCGGCGCGAACCCTTCTCGCGCAGGAGGCGGTCAGTCGCGATTCGATTCTTGCTGGACAATCTCCCGCCTTTGCCATCACACCTCCCGTTAGCGGTAACGCCTGGATTGATCTGCGGCAGAATGCGAAGCCGGGCGCCGTCCAAAGCGTCCCCGATTGGGTCGAGGCGGTAACGTTCATGCCCCCGGACGCGCAGACAAATGCCGCCGCGCCGAGCGTGTTTCGCATTCGGCTGGCAAGGCCAGGCGGTCGTGCCAGCGTGCTTTTTTTCCGACTCTTCTTCAACGACCAGACCTCAGCACGTCCCGAGATTGTGGTCTGGGACGAATCCGGTTCGCAATTGCTCCGCTCCGGTCCTCTTGGCACCGGCATTGATCTGGAAAGCTCGGAATCTGTCATGATCCCGATGCACGGCATTACCACTATTGATGTGGAGGCGCCGGGCGACGGCAACAGTATCCGTGGCGCCTATTTGGAGTGGATGAGCAGCAGCGAGATGGTGCACCCGCCAAGTGCTGGCTCGCAGGATGTCATCCCCGAGCCTTTCGCGGCGACTTTAGCGTTGCACGCGCCCGCGCAGGACTCGGAAGAATTTGGCGCCGTCACCGCCTCGTTGTCGGCCGATTTGATCCGCATTGGTTCTACTTCGAGCGAAGCGGCTGTCTTTGAGTTCGGCTTGGAATCGCAACCCCTACTTGCGCTCATCACCTTCGAAATCGCCAGCCCGCGCATTGATTCACCGCCAGAAGTGATCGCGAACGGTGAAAATGTTGGAACCGCCTCCCTCGTCCTGCCGGGATTGGCCGATCCGGGTTATCGCGGAGAAATGCGTAACATCGTCAGCCAAATGCAGTTCCAATACACCGGTTGGCTTCGCGCGCAAAAGATCGTCCCGGTAAGCGCGCTCCACGCCGGGACCAACAACATCACCATCATCAACGGCCCGAATGCCGCCAGCGCCGTCATTCGGGCTACGCAGATTCAATTAAAGTATCTTTGGGACAAATCGGATTATATTTTGAAACCAGACCGCTGACCTGATGTCTAAGTTCTGATGCGAAAAAAAAGACAGGCTTTCACGTTGCTCGAAATCATGCTGGTGGTCACGATCATCGCGCTGTTGTTGGCCGCCGCGATAAAATTCATGTCACCGAACGTGGATATAGCAAAGCGGGTCCGGGTCGCAGGCGATATTCAAGCGATCAAAACCTCGCTCCTGGCGTATCAAGGAATCAACGGATTTTATCCCACGACCGAGCAGGGTCTTCAGGCTTTGGTGGCTGCTCCCTCAACCGATCCCAGGCCTTCCCGCTGGCAGCAATTCATGGAGGCAGTTCCAACAGATCCCTGGGGTAATCCGTACGTTTATCGCTCTCCCGGTCAAAAGAACCCCACCAAGTACGATTTGTACTCGGCCGGCCCGGATCGAATTCCCGACACCTCGGACGACGACTGGGGACAATAGCGGCTGACTATTCCTCTTCCTCGTCCGGGGGCGGCACGTTTGGCGTCGGCGCTGCCGGAGTTGGATTTCGCTGGATCACTCCGCGCTGACGGATCTGGCCCGGCTGAGGAGTTTGCCTGCCCTGTTGGTATGTTGGCGGCAGGGACGGTATCGGCGCCGGCTTGATGTAAGGTTGTGGCGGCGGCGGCATTCCGGGCGGGAAAAGCGGCGGCTGCAGCGCGTTCGTTTGCAGCTGGTTCGGATTCTGCGCTAACTGGGAAAGCAAAGCCTGATTGAAGGTCAGCGTCGCATATTTCCCGTCCTTGATGATGGTGACCTTCGTTTGTCCCACCTTGTCCGACCATTGGATATCGCTAATGGCGAAGCCGTGCTCCGGCCCTTTAGTCGATAAATACTCTTTGAAACTCTTGTCTGTGGCCGAGGCGATCGTGACAAGGTCGCCGTCGACCAAATGCGCTGCATTCGCGATATACAAGTCTTTAGCGAAATCGGGAGTCGAAGTCGGAACGGCTACGGTAGCAATGGCGAAAGGCGAACGATTCAACATCGCCTGGTAACGATTAAAGTCCGGGCGTTTCGGCAACGGATCGTCTGCCAGTGCGGTCACTGGGATTATGCCGATAATAATGAATAAGCTGGTTTTCATTTCGCTGCACTCACAGGCGCGTACCAGCGCGCTATTTTAAATTTACCACGCATTTGCGTTGGGTCACTCGGATCGATGGCAATATTTGCGCTCTCAAAAACAATGAAAGCGTCGGGCGCTTGCACGTCGTACAGAAAATGAACCAGCGGTGGCCACGGACTTTTCGTTTCAATAGAGGCAAAAACTGATTGATACGCGCCAGCCGAAGGGCTGTTGCCGATAGCCGGGTTTTCGATCAACACGCTATATTTGCCGGCGATCTGTTTGAGTTGATCGAGCAAAGCCGAGGCATCGCCGGCTCCGTGAAAAACCGGCTGATGCTCGCGCAGCCATTGCTCGCGTTTCGACCAAAGATCGCTTTCCCGCAACAAGACCGTTTGCTCATTGTGCGCTTGTTTTCGTTTCGCGACTTCGACTCGCGAATCCCCAATGGCGCGGAAAAGCCAGCTCCACAAAAACAAGTTCGCCAGGAAAAATACCACCAGCGCCACCAATCCAGCCAGGACTTGCTCACGCCGGTTCATTCGTTGCAAGACTTGTGCGATCATCGCGGTCTACCCTCCAGTCGGAATTGCGCGTGATCGTTCGGCAAAATCCGCGGCGATTGCATGTCGAAAGTAAAACTTTGCAAATCGGGATGCTTTTTGACTTTATCCGCGAATTGATAAGCCAGTGCGGCTTTGTTCGCTTCGCCCTCAACCGAAATCTGACGTGCCGATTGATTGTAGGCGGTGATGCGCACGTCCTGCGATGGCAGGCTGTCGAATAGGTGCAGCAAAATTTCGATCGGGTAAAAATGTGGATCGATCGCCGGAGCCAGCGCTTTCCAGTTATTAGCGGCCTCTCGCACAAAAACGGTGCGGGGCGCATCACGTTTAATCTGGCGATCCAGTTGCCGTTCACGGAATTTCAAGTAACCAAGCTGAATAAGTGCGAGCGCGACGATTGCGCCATAAGCAATCCCTCCTAGCACCAGCCGTTTTTTCCATTGTTCGCGCCGGACCTGACGCAAACGCTCATCGCGCCATGCTTGTGGAAGAAGATTGAGGCCGGTCGACGCTGGTGGCGTTTCAATCGCCATCGTCTCGGTCGGTGCTGCCAGGGCCTGCTCGATCTTGTCACGCAGGCCAAAACATTTTTCGTCCACCAACACGTTTTGAAACGACGCGGTGATTCCCTGTAATTCGGCCGTCATTGTTAATTGCGGCAGTTCGAGCTCGAGCGGCGCCGCCACCCCGCCATCAATTGTCCGCGCAAAACTAAGCTTGCCGTTTTCGGAAATCGCCGAAACAAGTGCACCGGATTCCGGATAGATGAACAAAGCGCAGCCTTTTCCCGCGTGGGTGGCGACGCGTTGCGCGGCATAGACCGTGACTGCCCGCGGAATGACCCCCCGATTCAACAACGGCGCCGCAATTTCCGTCAGCCGCTGATTCTGCACCGCCACCGCAGAAATCACGCACTCACCATTGGCTTGTTCGATCACCTCGAAATCGCTTGTGACTTCTTCAGTGGAAAAGGGAAGCGCCTTCTCCAGTTGGATACGAACCATCTCGCGCAATTCCGATCCTTCCACGCTGGGCAAACGCATCCGTTGCGCCAGCACGGCCGAAATGGGAAGCGCCAGGACGACATCGTCATCCGTACTCAAGGTTTCCGCGGCGGTGTCCAAACTGGGAAATGCCCGCACTCGCCAATTGCTATTTTCCGCAGGGCGACTGATCAAATTCCATCCTTCCGCCCCAGGAACGAGAAAGAACTTGCCCATCAAAATTCCTTCCAAGTAATCAACTGTGGCGTAAGACCGGCGCGACGAAAGACTAGCTGGATTACGCGAGTGATGTCGCTGGATCGCCCAGTGCTAACGATTCGTAGAACAGGATCCTTGAACGAGACGAATGGACTAAGTTCTCGAAATTGCTCCGGGGTAAGACCGAGCGCGGCACGAATCTCATCCAGGTTTTTGAAGACGGTGTCATCGGCTGTGCCGTCCTTCCCATCTGGTCCCGCCCTAAGTTGGAGAAAACGCTCGACCATGGCATCCGTAAATCCCGGGAGCGCGCGCAGGACGTCTCGTGGCGCCCAGGCCATATCAACCGGTCCGGTGCTGTTGAGAGTGAATTCCTCGTCCCAGCTCGGCGCCGAAGTAAAAGTCTCCCACCCTTTCACTTTTTTCAGTTCGTCGATTCGGACCAATAACGCATTGGCCGGTTGATAGCCTTCGCTCGCTTCCGCTCCATTCAAACGCACGAGATCATCCGGGTCCACCCAGTCGAGCAGACAATCGATCATCCGATCGCGTTCGTTCAGTTCGATCCCTTTTAGCTCGAGGTACTGCCGCAGCATTTCGATCCGCGCCGGATTTTCCCCGGCCACCAGCCAGTTGATATTCAAGCGTCCGCCTTCGCCAGTGATGCGAACACTGTAACTTTGGCGCGGACCAAACTTGCCTTGGAGATTCGGCGAATTCGGCTTGATCGCCGGAGCCATCGCCACTTCTGCGCCCGAGGCCGCCATTGCCTGTGCTTCCAGAATTCGGTTTTCACTCCCGGAAATATTGAGACGCGAATCAATGTTCAACGCCCATGACATGACCAAGGCTGCCAGCAAAAAGAGCGCCCAGAGCGAGAGCAGAAGGGCGGCGCCGCGCGATTTCGAGGGCCTCATAATGGCATTCGTGCAAGCGGCACGGTGATTTCCGTCGGCGCCGTCGCATCCTTGCGACCGATCACCACCCTGACCAGACGCGGCAACGTGACGGTGTCGGTCCAGCGTTGCACCCACGTATTCAAACGCGAATCGAAAAAGCGAATTTGTAAGGTGCCGACGTTATCGATCAGACGCACCCATGTCTCGTGTTCATTTGCAACGGCGGTGTCATCTTTTGGTTTGCGCAAAAGACCGAGATCGAGCTGACGGCTCTTTGCATCGCGTGCCCGCAGTCGCAGGCTCACCTGAAAATCGCCAGTTGCATAACGAGTCAATAATCCCGGGCCCGCCGGGCAAAACCAAGTCAACTCATCGCGATCATGGCCATCGATCTTTAGTGGCTCGCCCGCGAGTGCGCCCGTCCCCGGCGGCAAGCTTTGCAACTGCTGGGTCAACAATTCGCGCAATCCATCGTAGCGCGCTTCCATCGCATCCGCTTCCGATGAGATCCGCATCGCGGTGATATTCGCCTGCACAAAACGATAAATCGCCAGGGACATCATCCCGAGAATGATCACCGCTAGCATGATCTCAAGCAGGGTGAAGGCACGTGCGCTGGAAATTCTGGGGAGCGCAGGCTGCCAGCCTGCAGCATTCGGCCGCTGCGCCGAATGCAGCTTCGCGCGCAGCGCGAACGGAAATCTTGGTGAGACATTGAGCACAGGGGAAATCATGGTTTGCGGCAAGCTGCCGCAAACAACAGGCTGGCAGCCGGCGCTCCCCAGAGAAATCGAGCGGAGACGGCGACCTTCAGAGCCGGTAAACATAAAATGCAATCGCCTTCGACTGGTCCGCTCCGCCGCGCGTCCAATTTGCCGTTAAGGTCACACGAATAATTCCGGTTAGCTCGGTCCCATCTTGCTCTTTCATTTCCTGCGGCGCGGCTTTCTGCACCAGCTTTACTATACCAAACCCGGTATCGATTTTAGACTCCTTTGCCTTGTCCGGTTGCCCTGGGGTGGTTTCGATTTCCACCATCCGGTTCGTCAGAATCTCACGCACCCGTGCGTCATCCGTACTCAAGGCACTCGCGTTCATGCAATTATTGACCGCGCGCCCAAGCGCGATGATT
>QHRO01000286.1 GCA_003220155.1 Verrucomicrobiota bacterium | reverse complement strand
TAGCCCGGCGCGTTTTGCCGTTTCAGTTTCGTGCGAAACCTAAAAAGCCGGAGCCGGTTTTGCCGAGCTTGTTTCGTATGGAGCGCATATTGGGTGGCCGCCGACTCCATGTTGCACGGATCAATGGTCGGCTCTTGCACACCCCGAATTCGCAAATGATGACGAAAACGGGTTTGAGCTCTTGGAGACGACTTTGCCGAGACAATCGCTCCGGTTTGAGATGGAGGAGCCCGCGTGGTTCCGCTGATTTATCGTCCGTCTGGTAACATAGGGCCCTTGTATCGAATCATCATAGGAGAAGGCGAAAAATCCCCAGAAAGGCCGTTGCATTGAACCGTAGATCTGGCTTGGTTCGAACCGGATATCGCGAATCATTGCTCCGCCGTCCGCGAAAAACGCTCAGGCAATTAATCGGCGTCGATGGGCGTTGTTGCCAACACAAACGGAAAAGTGATTGCCGTCTCGCGTTCACCGAGATCGGCTGCGATCGAACACACCGCTATTTGGAGGTCTTCTCGCCAATTACAATCCCGGCGCTTCGCGCCACCCGCGTCGATCCAATGAACGTGCTGAGCCGCAATGTTAGTTATGACTGACTGCGCAACGCGAATACCTTCTAGACGAACCTAATTGTCGCCGCGTCTGGGATCATGCCCCAGTGAAATACTGGGAGATCGTCGCTGAAAAGCTCAATGCTGCTGGCTAATGACGGGATTATTGCAGCGCCGTCACACGGAATGGCTGGCATTGGATCGTCGATGCCCACCGGAACGACGGTCGGCGCTACATTGTTCATTTTGATGAACTGTTGAGCGCCTTTTTGGAGTTAGGGAAAGTTTCGAAGCGAAGTTTAGGAACGCGCCCCGGTCATATTTTTGGTGTACGACTCCTAACCGCGGGACTTTACTTCTTTCGTCTCCACACGAATCGCGTGTTCATCGGGCGCTATACCGCGCCCAGCTTGGCTAGCGTAGACCTGAGTAAATTCAGCGCCGAAGAGCAGTATCTGCGAAGAATAATAAACCCATAGTAGGAGTGTAATCAAAGAACTGGCTGCTCCGTAAGCGGACGCAGCACTCCCGCTGCCAAGATATAGCCCGAGCGCCCATTTTCCGATCGCGAAAAATATTGCTGTCATAGCCGCGCCAATCCACACATCGCGCCACTGAATTTTTGCGTCTGGCAGGAACTTAAAGATGATGGCGAAGAGGAGGATGACTATGGCCAAGTCAAAAATCCAATAGACCGCCATAGCGATCACAATTCCGCCCGGCAACGCCCTCTGAATATAATGGCTGAAGCCTTTCAGCATGCTTTCCAATGTGAGCGAGACGAGAAGCAGAAAACAAACGCCGGCCACCATCGCGAACGACAGGAAACGAGAGCGCAAAAAACTCAAAACGCCTCCGCCGGGCTTGGCCTTCACGCCCCAGATGGTGTTAAGCGCATCCTGCAATTGCCCGAAGACGCCGCTTGCACCGAAAAGGGCGAGAAGGATCCCGATAATCGTGGCCAGCAAGCTCTTATTCGGCTGGGCCGCTTTTTGGGCGATGTTTTGCACAACCTCGACTGCGCTCTTATCGAGAAAATAGCTCATTTGCTCGGTAATTTTGTTCCATGCGCCGCCGGGATCGTTGCGAAAGATCAGGCCGACTACCGCAAGCAACACGAGAACGAGCGGTGCCAGCGAGAAGACAGTGTAATAGGCGAGAGCAGCGCCTAATTGTGGCGCTTTGTCCTCAAGCCACTCCGAAAATGTTTGTTTAAACAAACCGAATGAATTGCTGAAAAATGATGCACGTTTAGCCATCGATATCCTCCACGCGTTACATTCGCTTCATCGAAGCTGCCAGGATGGATTGGACACGCTGCTGCAGAAAACTGGAAGCAACCACCGCGCGCCCCGCAAAAAGACTTCAAGCAATCGACTGGAATAAGTGCTTTGTAACGTAGCGCGGGTCCTGACCGCCTCCTCCACACCGTCTCGACTGAAGTGTTATCGATAAGGATTTTTCCTAGTGATCTTTCGGGCGCCCCGCCGATTGTTTCGCCTCCTTGTTTTCACAAAATTGGGGCGATGAAAATTGCGCCGTCCCTCCGATTGGATTCCGCGGGGCGTCTAATCCTTTTGCGCCAACTGGATCCGTTACGAAAATGGGAATCGCTGGACGACCGCCGCTTTTGCCGCTGCTGTCACAAATTCATTAGCGGTCGCCAGATTGAAGTGACCTCCGCTTCCGGCAAACCGTTGCGCCTAGTTTGTCCGACGACCGATTGTTTCTCTAGCGTTCGAGATTGGGTTTATCCAAACGAAATCGCGCAATCGCCCGACGCGTGGGGACGCCGTGTTCTTCGGGTTATCGATAAGAGCGGAGAAAGCTTTATCGCCTGTGAAAAACCTTACTCTCGGCGGCGTACATCTGGTTCAACGAATGGCGCCTAATGCTTACGCCTCCAACATCCAAATGGTCAAGTTTCCCAAGCGAGCGATTTTATCGCTGTCCTGGATGCGATGAAACAGTAGACGGGCACGACCTGAGCGAAGTACTCCAGCATCATCAGCACGTTATAGACCCGTATCGGTTTATGATCTTGCACACACAGGATAAACGCGCGAGCGAAGTTCCATGCGACATTAAATCGGCTCATCGGTACATCCGCAGGGCGTATTCGTCCAGGACCAAGGCACGGCCCGCCTCCGCCGCGTAAACCTGAATGAACTCCGCGCCCAAGAGACGGATTGGGATGAATAGTATCCAAAGTGGAACGTCAGCATCGGCGAACTTGCTACCGAATTGATCGATAACACTGATCGCGCAATCTATTCGCTCGCCGTTAGCCCCGCCGGGCGAAGATTTGCCTAGGGCGCAAGCGACGATGTCGTCGTAGCGCGCCCACCGTTGCTTCCTTGACTCCGAAAAGTCGATTCTTACCGACGATGAAATGAGATTGAGGCACGCACCGACCGTGCGTTGAGCGCCACGATTGGCCCTAATGCATTATCGCAACGAAATATTGGGAAATCGTCGCCGATGGCTGACGTGGGCCGATCGCTTGCCGTAGATTTCGTTCTTCATGAGGTCGCCGCTAATTTTTGCCCGGAAGATTACCCAAGCATTTTAACCTGGTCTAGCTAATCGCACGAGACGCGCTCAGCAGATTCGTGGGCACCAGGAAAATAAATAGCTGCCACTGTTGAAAGTAAATTAGGATCTTCGGGGCATTCCCGACGCTACTCCTCTGCGGCTGGCCCTTGTCGCGGTCAAACCCGATCTTTCACCAACGTCAGCTCAAGCTCGGGGTCGACGAATAGCGCGACGCCGCTCGCTTCGGGTTGGGCGCTGAAGATCAGCCGCGAGGAGCAACCAGCGTTATTCGGGTGCCATGGCCGGGCGCACTGTCGATCCGCAACGTACCTCCGAAACTGGCCATACTTGGCGGGATCAAACCCCGGACCGCGATCGGAAACGACAACGCGGAGTTTGCCCAATCCGGTGCCCTTCATCGTAATGTGCACGGGACTGCCAGGAGCGTGCTTGACGGCATTGAGCAAAAGCTCGCGCACCGCCTGGAAGAGGAAAACGCCGACGTCGATGGCCTTTGGGTTTGCCGAAGAATCGGCATCGACGGAAGCTTTGGCGCCGTGGTCTTTTCGTGCTTGAGCGGCAAGCCATTCCAATGCTGCGGCGAGACCGTGGTCGTGCAGGACGGGCGGAGAAAGCTCAACGCTGAGCGACCGTGTTAAATTGAATGAGCGCTCCAGCATGTTCTGAATATTTCGTATAATCTCGGTGCGCTTGGCCGCGTTTTCAGTCTTGTCCAGGCTGCGAAGATGCAGCTGCGCCGCCATTAACATTTGCTGAAGATCATCATGTAACACTTGCGCGATACGCCGACGCTCCCGCTCCTCGGCGAGCGATAATTCAGCAGAGAGCAGACGGAGTTTTTGGGCGCGTTCGACCGCTTCGGTCGTGCGCTGGGCGACTCGCTGTTCGAGCGTTTGGTTTAGGCTCGCCAGCTGCCTAACGAGATCCCGCACCTGGTATTGCCGCCGGCGAGAACGTAATGCCACCTGCACCGAACGCATCAGCGTCCGGGTGCTGATGGGCCGCTCCAGCAAAGTCACGGTTCCGGCGGCGGCTGCCGCCAAGTCCAATAATCCTGCGCGGCGCGATTCGCCGCCGCTTGTCAGAATGATGAGGGGCAGTTCGGACCAGGGCGATTGCGCGCTAAGGACGTCTAAAAAGTGCGAAGCTTGCACTGACTCCAGTGCTTCCTCAGTAAGCAAAACTGCGCCCGCGCTATCCGCCATTTGTCGGGTACACTCATCCAACCGCTGGCAAATTTTTGTTTCAAAATCTTCGCTCTTGAGCGCCGCCGCCATGGCCTCGGCATCCTGGCCGACTGGCGCAATGATAATCACGCGCTCGTCTTTGTGCAGTTGCGACACGGTGCAAATTCGTCGCGAGCGTGACGTCTCAGCGGGACTTCATGATTTGCTTTTCGCTGCCACGGAAGACAGGCACGCCGGTGAGCACACCTTGAAACGCTCTTAGCGGCTCACCGACGCCGATGCCTTTTCCCGGCGTCAATTTGAATTCGCGAATGGTTCTTTCGTGATGTCCACTGCGCTTCTTAAGCATCGCTATCGCCTGTTTCACTTCCCCATACGCTTCAAAGTAGCGCAAGCTTACGACCGTGTCCGAAAGATAACTAAGGTCAACCGGCGCTTCGGCGGCGGCGACCAATCCGTGCTGGGCCAGAACAAGCAGAGTGATGACGCCCTGCTGATTAAGATAGGAACTAAGTTCGTGCAGTTGGTTACTGAGATACTTCTCGCCAGGCATGGCGTTGAGATAACCATTGAGACTGTCAATCGCGACCAGTTTGCAGCCCGCCTCTACCCCGCGCAAAATACGAATGGCGAATTCACCGGGGGAAAGTTCAGCGGGATCAACCTGCTGCACTGTAATCGCGCCCCGTTCGATCGCTTTTTCTAAATTGAATCCCAGCGCTTTGGCCCGGCTCAACATTACGCTGCGCGTTTCGTCGAACATGAATATCATAGAGCGTTCACCCTTCTTCGCCATTTGCACAGCGTACTGCAAAACCAGCGTAGATTTGCCGGTGCCCGCCGGTCCGAGGATGAGTGTGGTTGTCCCTCGATCCAGTCCTCCACCGCACAAACGGTCCAGCTGCTTGATCCGGCTGGAAACAGGCTCGTGCCGAAACTTGCTGTGATGTTCGGCCGCGATCATGCGCGGAAAAACGCGCAGACCACCAGTGAAATGCGCAACCGGCGGCGTGATGTGCCGTAATCGGGCGAGAGTTGCTCCATCTCGAGGACACCGTGCGCAAGGCTAAGCACGTGCGGATCGATCACCGCTTGCTTGCCCATCCGATCCTCAAGTAAGAGAACCGTAATCTTCATTTTCGCGAACTGTTGTTTAAGCATCAGAAGTTGGCGCCGATAGCGCAGAGGGGTCTCAGTCATTAATCGGAATTCGGAGAGCGAGTCGAAAGCCACTCGATTCGGCCGAACTTTGCGCACCTCGTTCAGCAGAAGCTGGCTCACTTTCGTCAACTCGACTTCCGATGGATGAAACACCGTCGTCTGCGCTTCCGGCCGGAGTAGATTCTCGACAACCGATAAATCTAACAGCGGAATTTTATCAATCGACCAGCCGTGAGAGCGCGCCACGTGGAGCAATTCCTCCCTTGTCTCCGAAAGAGTGATATAGAAGACCTTTTCACCTCGGCGCACTCCTTCGAGAAGAAATTGCAGGGCTAGCGTGGTCTTGCCGGAGCCGGGATCCCCTTGCACCAAATAAAAACAATTGCGCGGCAATCCCCCGGCGAGAATATCGTCCAGCCCCTCAACGCCGCTCGCGCATCGCAGATCCCGCCGCTTGGCTGAGGCAGGAATTTTCCGCATTGGTTTTGCACTCATAGTAGTATCACCAAACAGCAATCGCTCGTGGGACCCGCTATGAGCTTCCCCTACGCTGCAATCTCACTGCGAACCTGCCCAACGGTCTCACGTCGTCGCCGCCGAAACCAGTGTTTAGTTAGGATCGACAACGAGGGAGGCATCCCAAATTCAAAGATTACTTCGACAGTGCGGAGTACCAACGGCAACCCGTGCAGCTAACGCCGCAATGTTTCATGTTTGATGTAATTGCGAAGCGCTGCATCGATTTAAGGCCTTAACGATTTAACGGATCCCCGTCCGCGAAGCACATGTTTCAACACATCACCGTCCTTTTTTCGTTCGTCTTTGCCATCCCGCTAACGCACATGCTTTTCTGCGTGTCGAAACTCATCCTGGCCCGAGACCGCGTGCGCTTCTCTGGCTTGCACGCGCTCTGGTGTAAGTTTCCGCGATAATTGTCCGATTTTTTGGAAGTTTGGAACCTACGAATCGGACAATTAGGTCGCGCACCTACACATCTCTGTAGCGAATCAGCGTCCCCGGCAGGAATCGAACCCAATTTAAGGTCTAGGAAGGTTAAGAATCATCCCTGCCTTCTCCATAGGATTAGCAATTAACTGTCCGAACGCTTCCGGAGATCGAACCGGAATTTCCGCCCTCATGGAACCCGTGACCTAGCTTTACGAAGCCTCGGGGTATTCCGCCTCATACAACAACCAAAAGTGCGCGCAGGAACTACTCCGTCTGTGGCTGGGTCTTGCCACCGATCTTCGCTTCTATCAAACCCGATCTTTCACCAAATGGCGGACCAGGATAACACTCCTTCTCGCCAGTGGAATTGCTCTCTTGAGACCCAGTAAGCGTGATTCGCTATGCGCCGTAGTTTGCGCCTTAAATCGTAAGGCGAACAGCTACGTGCACCCGCGCAATAGGAAAATCACGAGCAGAATAGGAATTGGAACATCAAGCAGCGAGGGAAGAATATAACCTCTAGGATCCCGCTCGTAATTTTTGAGATACTAGCGCGCCCCGAGCAATTCCTGAATCGCGAACCAAAAAATCGTCGGATGTGGAATCGGATTTTTCCTGATTAGACAATCATCCGTCGTTCCGATTGTGGTTGTCATTATTCAAAGCAAGTTCCTGCGCACAACGAAGAGTTCCGGATCCGGATCAATAACGTTAAGAAAGGATATCTGAGATGCGTTTAACGAATAGAGTCAAACAAGCGGGAGCGACTGGATACATTTTACTTTGGCTTCTCGGAATTCCGATTCCGATTTTGCTCCTAATCTTTTTACTCCGAGGTTGCACATAAAGGCGTAGCTACTTCAGACTACTTTGACGGAGGAATCAGATATAGACAAAAAGTTAACGAGGTTGGGAAAATCCGTGATCAACGTCGCGGCTAAATAAAATAAAACCTCTGGGGGTACCGGTTGCGATCAATCCCGACACCCCTTCAACCTCGAACGAAAGGACCCATGAAACGAACTTTATTAGCATTGGCTTGTCTCGGCGCACTTAGTTTAGATGCGTTTGCTACCGACAATGAGAAGGCGAAACCCGATAATACAGCAACAAACGAGCGCGATCGCTCCGGTGAAACCAAGACATCTGGCGACCAGTCAAACAGCTCTGCGGATTTAAAAGTCACGCAGGCTATCCGACGGGCACTATTGAAAGACCGCGAGCTTTCAACGACTGCGAAGAACATCAAAATCATTACCGCCAACGGCCAAGTCACACTGCGCGGACCCGTTAAGACTGCGCAAGAAAAAGCAAGGGTCGATCAGATCGCAAAGTCAGCGGCTGGCGGTGCCCAGATCGACGATCAACTGGAAGTTAAAGGATCAAACTAACAAACAACCTCACACAAACGAAAGAAAATTATTATGTCTAAATCAGTGTTCGGTATTGCAACGACACACGGCCAAGCTGAGCGAATTGTCGGACAGCTCCAAGCAGAAGGTTTCGCAGCCTCGGAAATTTCAGTGCTCATGCCTGACACAGGCGGCACGCGGGACGTTGGTCACGTTAAAGCGACCAAGGCCCCGGAGGGCGCAACGACGGGTGCAACTACCGGCGGCGCCACCGGCGGCGTGATCGGATTGCTGGCAGGAATTGGCGCGTTGGCAATTCCCGGTGTCGGTCCGTTTATCGCCGCCGGTCCAATTATGGCGGCGCTAAGTGGCGCGGCCGTCGGTGCGGCGACGGGGGGTGTCGTCGGCGGTTTAATCGGTCTCGGCATCCCGGAGATCGAGGCAAAGCGCTACGAGGAGAAGTTGAAAAAGGGGAATTACCTGATCGCCGTGCACACCGATGAAAACGAAGACGTTGATCGGGCGAAGCACATTTTCAAAACTGGCGGTGCTCAGGATATCAGCACCGTCAGTGAAGCATCGGCACCGAAAGTTTAAACCAGTGATGAAGACGGGGAAATTCTATGGCTGACGAAAACCAAATGGAT
>QHRO01000285.1:462-5756 GCA_003220155.1 Verrucomicrobiota bacterium | reverse complement strand
GGAAGGTGATGGATACCCTTACACAATCTGAAGTGAAACACGAAGGCGTCTGTCAATGGATCCGTCTCAGACGCCAAAGCCTTTCCCTGGGCAAGAGACTTCTGACCGCCGCTCTTGCGACCGCCCCGCGTGCCTCGCGAGTGTTGAGTAACGCTAGCAGTGGTCCCCGAATCTCCCCGTAGGCCGAAAATGCCCTGGAGTCGTCGCTACCATGGCAACTGTCGTCGCTACGCATCGTCTCCACTCCTGGATCGTTACTAATGTGGATGATTCTGACGGGGCACGTCTCACTTCCAAGGCCGCTGGGCCCGGAGCAGCCGGGTACATGATCCCGCGCCCAATTGCCGAGGCACTGGCGTCCCGCCTTAGATCGCTGAGATAGCCAATAACGTCCCGGCCGGGCTTACGTACGTAAAGCGCGCGCTGTCGTGGACCACCGCGCTAAGCGGGCTCGATGCGGATAGCCCGTCGGTTGACAACGTCGCGGCGTTTACGACGGCATCGTCTTGTCCTACGCCGCGAAGGGATGCGAAGGGTTCCTCGATAAATCGCCTGCCCGATTGTGCCTCGGTTGAGTTCAGGAATAGCGCCGGTACCCGATCGGCGGCCATTCCCAAGCTCTTCCAGGAGCTCCCGAACAGGGAGCACACGTCTGCCCTTGGTTTCTGTGTCGCAACGGCGTTCGCGGAGGGACGCGTCCGGCATGCAACGGCCCAACCGGTCTCCCAGCCAGATTCAAGGCGTTCTCCCCGATCAACGAACTGTGCCGATGGCACGAACCGCTGCAGGAAGTCGGTCAAGAACATGGTTTCGAGCGTCGGGCCCAGAAAGTCCGTCTCGTAAAACAACTGTGCCATGGGCCGGATGTCATCGAGCTTGATGACTCCCTCGCGCTCGCCCCTAACGATCGCCGCAAACCAAGCCAACCCAAGACTGCCACCCGAGACCCCGCTTCCCAGCAGCATGTGCTTGGAAAATTCTCCCTCTGATTGGATCTCCAACTCGTCGAGGACGAGCGCTGTCCATGCAGCGGCTCGAATGCCGCCTCCTTCGGATGAGACCAGGTAAACGGGCGTCAAAGGTGGTGGCCCTGCGCTCCATTTCTTGGTGTAGTCGACAAGCGATGTCGATATCACTGGTTCCCTGTCGATGGAACCCTCGTTCGGAGAACTGAAGGAGTGCATCCCTTCATACAGTCGAACCCGATGATTGTCGGTCACGCCGAAAAACTGTAGTACCACTGCCAGCGCAAATAGCGCACTCAGTAGGGGAAACTGCCAGCGCGCGGCCTGAATGGTGAGGTAAGTCCCGGTGATCGTGAGAAAGCATGCACACATCAATGCGAGCGCCAACGTCCCCATGTGTGACAGGAAACCGGGCACCTCGGCCGCCAGAACCAGTGCGAGCACATTGGCGAAGACGATCACGGCGTACACCATACGCACGGATCTCGGCAACTGGGACCAGTGCGAGACTCGCGGATCGCCGGCTGGAGTCTTCGACAACCCGAAAACCCCTCCGAATAACTCCCGCCGCAGTATGACGAACACCAACAGTGCGACGGTCTCAACAATAAATAGGACGGGCATCCAAAACTGGGGTTCTTCTTCGGCATTCTTGAGCGATTTGTCGAACAG
Organism: Verrucomicrobiota bacterium; assembly: GCA_003220155.1. Lineage (GTDB taxonomy): Bacteria > Verrucomicrobiota > Verrucomicrobiia > Chthoniobacterales > UBA10450 > AV69. The sequence goes on along the minus strand of QHRO01000285.1, from coordinate 4,119 downwards.
CGCCGTCAGCGAGCCGACTGCCATCAGCAGCGCCACCGCGGCGCCCAAATACCGAGGAGCCCATTTCCTGAGTACCTCGGCCTTGGGGTTTGCAAGACTTGGGATGCTCGGTATATCGAACCGATAGACCGTCCTGGCGGTATGCCAGACTGCGAAGCCTAGAGCGCCGGCCATGACGAGGGTTCCGACCTGATGCCATACGTGGGTGGTTGTCGTTAGCAGCAGAAATAGTTCTCGGATCTGATCGACCCAGAACGTAAGAACTACTGTGATCAGAATAATTAGAAGCGGAATTCGCACCGCTTTTGCGTGATCGACAATGAGACCCACCGTCAGGCTGGATGGTTTCACGGTCGGTATCCCCTTCTCGGACGAGGTTGATCCCGGTGTCGCTTGTTATTGGCTCCCAATGCTTGAACAGGTCCGGGGACGTCAGCCCGTTCAGTCGATCGTCGCTGTGTACGAGGTTCGGTGCCGTGAAAGTTGTAACCCCCGAAACGCTGCGAATGTCTCAGCCTCGCGTGCAAGCTCTGTCGGCGGAACGCCGCCCGACTTAACGGCCGGTCTTCGCTATCGATTTCTGACGATCCTGTCTTGCATCGCAGCAGCCAGACGCGATTCTTGGCAAATCGACGCATCGCGACGGTGCACACTGCGCGCGCGAGGGAATGCCTGCATAAATCCTGTTCTGGTGAGGGAAAATATCTCACCAATTGGTCCGCTCAGGCTACCGGCCCTGTTTTGAGCCCTGAGAAGTAGACCCGCCGCTGTGGGTGCCTGTGGTCCGCAGACATTCAGCCCGGCCCTCCTGAAGGGGTTCGGTGCTACGGGTCTGGCCTCATCCGCGAGTGCTCAGCGCCCTCTCTATTGTCGTGCGAGCGGTAGCCGGCCTGGTCGGGTGGGTTGCGCTTGCATTTTGGTCACGCCAGTCGCTGGATGCAGAGGTTCGATTCCTGCGCCGGCAACTGGCCCTGCACGTGGAGCGGGCCCTGAAGCCGAGGCGGATCGATGGCGCGACGCGGGTAAGCTTGGCGCTGCTGTCCCGGCTGTTCGCATGGCGCTCCGCAGGGGTCGTCATGCGCCCGCGCACCTGATTCGCTGGCACCGAGTGGGTTTCAGGCTCCTCCGCGGCGCCAATGTCCTGGGAATTGGTCGTGAGATAGCCCGTCCTGACGCGACAGTGTTGAGGTGATAGGGCAAGGGGACCACCGGTGGTTTCTTGCGCACCGCACAAAGACCAGAATCGCGAAGCCGCCGGGGATTTCGCGACACCAAGACCGACTCCCCGTCAGTTGCAGCTTGTTCGGTTTCCTAACCAACTGCTCTTGTCCCCACCGGGAGACGTACATGACCGCACGAATCACTGTCATGTTGACCCTGTTCGCAGGTGTTCTCTATTTGCCGAGCGCTGCGGCTACCGACGCCATCGTCAAGCACCGGGCGACGCTGCGCAAAGATCCTTCGACCCACCACGCACCCATTCTCACGCTCACCCCCCCGGAGGATGTTGAGCTCGTCGAGCCGGCTCAGACCGCGGGCTACTACCACGTTCGTAGCTCTGAAGGGGATGAGGGTTGGGTGCGTGCACGAAGCCTGGAAATCGTCCCCGCACAATCCGGAAGCACCGTTCCGCCATCCCATCCGGGGTCGGGTGGGCAACCTGCCAGCCCGCCTGCCGCGACCACCGGCATGGCCTCGAGCATTTCTCCCTCTTGGGACAAGCCCGACCCGAACCAGACGACCTTTCATGGGCCGGACGGGGACTGCGCACCCACGGGCGACGGCGGCGACACGTTCACGAACGCCCGTAAAAACCGAACCGACGAACCCGCCCAGTACCATGACGTGACATGGAAGGCGGTGCAAGGCTTAGCGTATCCGGTTGCCGGGCGATCGCTAGCGAATTGGACCGCCCAACAGCTTGCAGAGATTCAACCCTACGAAGGCGTGGCGGTGTCCGTGGTGGGCTATCTGGCTGCGATCAAGGTGGAAGCGGGCGGAAGCGGTGAATCCACCAATTGCCACTTTTCCAATGCCGTCGAAGTGGACTGGCACATGCCTCTTGTCGAACACTCCGGTGACCCGGAGGCAACCGCGATCGTGGTTGAGACTACTCCCCGGGTGCGGCAGATGCACACCAAGTGGACGCCCGGCGCTTTGGCTCCCTGGGTCAATTCTGCCGATCCCGTTCGAATCAGCGGGTGGACCTTACTTGATCCGGAGCACCGCGCCCATTTGGGGAAATATCGCTCCACCCTCTGGGAAATTCACCCTATTGTGAAGATCGAAGTCTTTCACGACGGTCAATGGGTCAATGCGGATGACCTGCCGTAAACCGAAAGAATACGAACAGACTTCGTGCGCTCCGACTGCGATTAGGCCGGTCGCGAAGTCACACGGCAACACTACAAACGCGTGGACCTGTAGCGCCCGGAGGTAAGCAATCGTGTCGAGGCCGCAATTGCTCTTGGTCGCGTTAACTCTGGCGTCGTCGGTCGCGCGCTCTCAGCCAACGCTCCCGGCAGCTCTTGCCGAGCACGTGACCCCTCCGACGCCGGTCGCGGCAGCAATGAAACCAATGTCAGCTGCACAAACCCGGAACTCTTTATTGACCGCGCTGCACGCCGCGGATTCACCGCTTGATTCGCGCGACGTGGTGGCGCTCTCGGGGAGTCAAGCGGTGCGACTTACCGACAGCAATTCAAGTGCGGTACTGAGCAAACCTACGCTTATCGCAGAACGTGTCGGTAAGGTAGCTACGCAGGTGGCATTTCCGGGTTCCTACTGGTCGAAGGTGAGCGCGACTCCTGTGAAAGCTGCTTTTGTCCTGCCCACACGCTTCACTGCGTTTACCACCCAGGGTGGCCAGCCCGTAAACTTCAATATAGGTCTTGCCGTTCTTGACGCTCTTCACTACGACGCGGGCACCGGAAGATTTATGGGGCGTCTCGCGATGGCGCTCGTCAACTCTGCGAACCGTGACGATAACTCGGCGCTGACGCACGAGGTTCCCGTCCTGCTTGCTGCGGAGGCAGCAGACATTACTCCGGTCCCTCTTCTTTTCACGGTCCTGAATGCACCCCAGGAAGTGCACCTCAGTGTCCTTTCGCCAACTGATCCGTACGCGGTGCACGCAATGACCGCGCTCAATCACGGGCCGGATTCCATAGTCGTGCCTATCCGCAGGCCGGATATCGAAGTACGGCCCGTGAGCAGTCCGATTCGCGGTCTCGGGTTGGAGGAGACCACTGTGGTTATTCGGATCGCGGAAACGCAAGGCCGCAAGGGTCAGGAGGTGGCCCTTCAAACCACTCGAGGGTCGATTGCCCCGTCGCCGGTGGCTTTGGATGAGAGCGGAACCGGTGTCGCAAAGTTGCGCTCCGCTGGGATCGGTAGCGCGCAGATCACCGCAACGGATTCCCCATTTCATGATGGCCACGGCAAGGTCGAGTTCGCGTGGCCCTTTGCGTTTGCTTTGGCGACGCTCCTGGGCGGCATCGTCGGCGCCCTCCTTCGCAAAGACGCGAGACAGCACCCGCTCGGCAGTATCTTGATTGGAATACTCGCGGCAACTGTCGTCTGCGTTGCACATGCTGTTGGCGTCAACACTCAGGCTTGGGGCACGCCGTCGGGCGGCGCGGGCGAAGGGCTGTTCTT
>QHRO01000285.1:0-425 GCA_003220155.1 Verrucomicrobiota bacterium | reverse complement strand
CGGGAGGTCATGAGTAAGTTTGTTATCCGCGGATAAGCAATAAGGCTGAAAGGGACTCCAATTCTCCTTCTGTCACCAACGCTGAAGTTATCCTTCTCTCTGCGCCAGGGGGCTGTGCGGCTTGCGTCCCGTGATTGGCAGTGGCAGAGACGCACTGCACGATGTTAAAAGAAAGGTCAAATCATGCCGAAACCCAAATTTGGGGCGTTCAACCAGGGCGATATCCCGAAGATCGCGGTGTTCAACAAGGCCACCATTCCACTGGGCGTCGATCTGGATCAGTTGATTGCGGCGATGCAAGTCTACATCAACCAGTTCATTGTGCCGGTGTGGGCCACGCCCGCGAACCTCGTGAAGTCGACGGGCTTCATCGCCGGGGCCTGGGCGATGGTGTTTCTCGACGATGCGGATCAGCCGGGCGCCCT
>QHRO01000234.1 GCA_003220155.1 Verrucomicrobiota bacterium | reverse complement strand
AAACATCTATCCAAAGTGGCGTGACCCGCTCCCGTTCGCATACGAGAGCACCGGAATCGAAACACGATTGATCAACAACCTTCATCCGGGCCCTACAAGCCGCAGCGTGTTCGCGTTCCATCGCCCCGAGACGCTGATCGGATGAACGCGATAAGAATGAGCAGCTCATCTGGCCGTTGCTGTTGATATACACCGTGTTGATCGGCCCGGTCCCGCTGCTGGGCTGGGTTAGGCGTAACGGCACTGCAATAACCCCAACTCCAGCCGGCAACTGGAAAGCTTGGCAGCGACGATTTCCCAGTATTTCATTGACGGCATGATTGCCAGAATTAGCTAGTGGCGCGCAACAGAACGCGACAATAATTGAGATTCGACCATCGCGGCGGCTGGCAGTGCTTTGAAGCAGGGAGTGTAGAACCGCTTTGGATTGGCGATAGCGCGAAAGAGGATGCGTTTGGCTATGCGAAAGATCGCGCGAAATTCGGTCGTGGACAGATTTGCGTGCTCAACCCGGACGCGTCGGTTAAGCGCATCATCCTCTTCGATGGAAGCGGCCCGAAGTTATGACGCTAACAGTTGCAGCTAGTACGCCCTGTGTCACTCGCTGCAGAATGATCTAGCGCGCTCTGCTGCCCTGCTCCCTTGCAATAGTTCGCTCGCTCTCGGGCAACAAGGCTTAGGGTTTACAGGTTGCAGGGGCGCGTGCTCGTCCCACTGCCGCCCTGCTACCCGCGAAGTTGATTCAGTGTGGCAGGGCAACAGGGATTCAGTTGATAATGGCCAGATGCCGACCAAGGCGAGATACCGTCGGCTTATTTGTCCGCCGTGTCCGGTGCAGTGGAAGCGAGTTTCTGGAAGCGCGGATCAAGGGCTTTTAATTCGGGCAGCGCCGTCACGCGAGACGGCTGGCGTTGAATCGTTGATGCCATCGCGGAGGTCGCCGCTACATTATCCATTCTGACGAGTTGCTGGCAGCATTCCCCCACTTAGAAGCGACACTGCTCTGAGTCCGGGTTCCTGTGCGTTACTGTTACGATCTAGCGAGCACAGATCAGCCACAGCTTAACCGCGCGCAACTGATGGCCGGTCGAGGCTCCGTCATCGCTGAAAATTACCTCGACCATTAGAGCGTTTCTTGATTCGCTCGCTTCGGAACTTCTTCACCCCAGTTCAAATGAAAACGCTCGCGGTTTCAATCCTCTGCTTGGCATCGGTCGCCCTCGCCGATGACTTCAAGACGATTGATGGGAAGGAAGACAAATACGTTAAGGTTAAGCGCGTCGAGCCGGACGGCATTGTGCTGAGCACCAACTATGGAATCTCCAAGGTTTACTTCACTGAGCTACCCAAAGAGCTTCAAGAACGCTTCCATTACGACCCCGCGAAGGCGGCTGCATATTCGACCCAGCAAAATCAGAACATAGAGACGTGGCGAAAGCAGCAAGCACAGGCACAGGTGCAAGCGCAGCCACAAGAAGCACGGGCCACTGCTGCTGAGCCTATGGCAACGTCCGGCATAGAAACTTTACCGCCCATCACAGTTGCGCTGAAAGATGAACTGTTGGGTGCAGTGAAAATGACGGACGAACTTGATGCGCTATACGAGCGTGGTTGCGCCAGCGCAGAGTTTATTGCGGCGGCCCTGCCTGTTGAACGTGTGATAATGAAGCTACAGGACAAACTTCCCAAAGCTGACCCGCGCCATGATCTTCTTGTGAATGCTTTCGACGCTTACCAACAGACGGCTATCGCGATGAAAGCTAACGAGCAGGGCAGAGGACAACGCTCGGATGTGACAGTGACAATTGCGACGGCGAGACTTTGCAAACATCTGCTCAGGAGAATCCTTGAGGGCAATCTGACGCCCGAAGAAAAGAGCGTTTATTATGCATGGCGAAAAGGTCTGCGGGAAAATCCGTGATAGAGGCAACGAGCGCTTTTGGCACGTCCGTTCCTTTTTTTCGCGGCAAAGCCTCAGTGCTCATCATTGAGTTCAAGTAATCGTGCCGCGAGTTTATGGTGATTATCTAAAAAATAGCAAGTACAAAGCGCCATACTGACGCCATGCATAAAGAAATCACTGGCCGGCGCGCCTTCCGAGCAATGGTTCCTGATCGGTAGTGTCACGAATTTAACGAAGTAAATGGCAACAAGACGGCTTAATTCGTTAAATTCGTTCCGCTCACGTCCGCGAACAGTCCGCGAACAAACAGTGGACAGGAGTTTGTCCGTCCGCTCATTTTCCTAGGGGTACGGACGGACGGCGATAACTTACAGCTCACGAATTTAAGAGTGCCGTATTGCGTTACGCCCCAGACCGCCTGTGTAGTAACAAATTCAGTCCGAAGGTGGCTTCTACACCAAGCAATAATAGCATCCAAGTCGAGGATGCGTCGGGGACTGATGTCGACGTGGTAAATTGAAAATTCGGACCGAAGTAGCTGTTCGGTAGGGCTAAGGCGTCGGTCGGCGGAAACGCGTTCCCCGCTATTGAGCTACTTCCCGCATAGGTGACCCCAGGGGCAGTTGACCGAAGCAACGTCACTTCTGAAAGCATTAGAACGCACCGGGATTGAAAATAAATGGTTCGCGCTTACAGGCCGCGTAGTTGTTCTAAAAGTTGAAACGGACAGTGACATTCATATCGCGCTTCAAGATGCGACCGGAGATAAACCGGGAATCGTCGTTGTTGAAGTACCGGAGAAACCGCAGTGGTGTGAGATTCGCAACATGGTTTTTAGTTGGGCGCGTACGCGATTCCCTTTTCACACCAGCCCTGGTAAGAAGCGGGCGCTCAATCAAACTTCCGTTCCCTCTCGCAGCTGACTGGCCGTTATCCCCCGGGGGAAGAGATTACAGCAGCTTGTGCCGATCAGTTCACAGAAAGGCGCGTCGCATGGACTGTGCCTGTGTCCTCAAAGACGAGGCTTCCACCCGCGTCGAAGAACTTCTGATCATAGGTACCGTCGAAACTGTTGCGGTCGGTGCTGACGACGGTGTTTGGTTCGGTCAACTCGAAGCGTACGGTCCCAGGAGGGCTGCCGATGGTCCATCCTACGTGGAAGAGCTTGACGCCTCTGGCTGCGATCTGTTTCCAAGTGCCCTGGCATTGCCCCGGTGAGAAACTGGGGCTTTCGATTTCCAGCCCATCACTATGCCATTGCTGGTACGTTTCAAACGGCGGGTTGTTGGGATTGTCACTGGTATAAGTGACAACCCATAAACCCACGATAGGCTGGTCAGCTTTCGCCGCCGGCGAAAGCGCAAAGACGCCAAGAGCGAGCGGGATGAGAAACAACGGGATTGAATTTCTTGAAGGTACAATTGTCACATTTTTTGTTTTCATATTTTGTTGAGGCTAAATTGTTGAGCTGCATTAACTGCAATCCATTCCCGCCTGGAACTAGGAACCAATCCTAATGAGGCTTTCCGAAAAAGTCCGCCTCACTTCAGACTGACTCTGGGCTCCAGTTGGATCTGGAGATCGCGTAAAGCGGTGTCTCAGCGAAGGTGCAGCCCCACGGATTTTTCAGTCCGGCCGAAGATGCGTTGAAACGTCGGTTGACGTAATCAAGGGCACTTTTACCCGCACTCCCGAGAGCGGTATATGGGACTTTAGTCCAATGCGTTAGGAACCGGCGTCAACAATCCACCGCCTGCCTGCCGCGTTACGGCGCCGCAATAGCCCCACGACCAGCCCTGCAGGCTAGCGATGAACAGCGACCAGTTGCAGTGTCGTTTTGTTTAGCTCGATCTTTTCACTCACCTTCTGCACAGTGGCAGTTAGAGCTTCGATCTGCTTCTGCTGCTGCGCGATAGTCGCCTTGAAGTCTTTCTCTTGGGTCGCGACCGTGCATTCCAATTTCTCCACCTTTCGATGCTCTTTCAAAACTCGTTTAGCAGCATCGCGTTGACTGCTTCGTAACGCACGGTAGAGAGCTCACCCCTGGCATCGTGAGTCACCAGACCGGGATTCACCTCCGCCACTTCTTCGGCGAGATAAAGATAAGCGCAGCATTGCGTCCATCGTGTGCGCCAATAAATCCGAGGTAAAAATCGTTCGACTCAAATTTCGCGAGCTCAGTCACCGCGATTTTTTTGGCCGCAGCCAGTAACTCACTTCGTGGAAATTCGCCTTGGCACGCGATCCCATAGAGTTTCATCTGCCATTTACCAAATCGACAAAGCTCGATGAAGCGAAAAGCGCGCGGCTTGTAAGGTTCCATGCGATTCCAACCTAGCCCAGCTCTATTGAAAGGCTCAAGCGCTGTCCAACGGCGAGTTAACATTTGGATGTCGCATATGCTACACCGGAATGTTAACTCGGGGGGGTTACCAGATGACTTGAGGTTTGGTGCCTAGTGCCACCAGCCGGCGACAAATCCTCCCATCAGACCGAGCGCAATTCCGGTGATTAGTTCGATGTGAGTGTGGCGCCGCAGAAATAATCGCGACCATGCCACGAGGACCGCGAGCACCAACGCAATAGCGCCCCAGATCAGACCGATTCGAAAAAGAATTATCGCGCAGTAAAAGGCAAAGAGAGCGTGGAGTGAAAGTTTCAAACGGAAATTCACCAACCAGGAGATGAGGAAGAGGCCGAGCGTGACCATTCCACCGCGGATGATGTAACTCGGCGCTTGCAACCACCACATTGCAATCACACCTGCTAACGAGAACGGAACCGCCCACGGAAAAAAGCGCTGCCTTTCTTTTCGGACGGATACATCCGCATCACTCCAGCGGCCGGAGCGAACTCCTGAAAGGAGCAAGATGGCGGTCGGCACCAAGGTGCTGAGGAGTAAGGCGAGGAGTATAGGTAAACCGATGCGCGGGCCAAGTTGTGTGCCCACGACGACGGCGACCGAAGCCGAGACAAATATCAGCGGATGACCAATCCAGGAAACGAGACGCGCGAATGTCGTCACGCGCCAACAATGCGCCCGCTCACTTCGCCAAAGCCAACACGATAGCCCTCGCCCTGACACCAGCCCGTAATCGAAAGGGTATCGCCATCTTCAAGCCATTTGCGGGCTTCAGCGTCTGGTAACTTCAGCGGATTTTGCCCGCGCCAGGTCAATTCCAGCATGCAACCACGAGACTCCCGGGTTGGTCCACTGATCGTGCCGCTTGCAAGCAGGTCGCCAGGTTGAAGGTTGCAACCATTGACGGTGTGGTGCGCCAGTTGTTGCGCGATGCTCCAGTAAAGATTTTGGAAATTGGTGCGCATGATTGTTTGGGGTTCGCGCATCCTGGCAGTCTGCAAGCGCGCTTCCAATTGGATGTTAAAAGTGAAATCGTTTGCGCGTTTCAAATAGGGCAGCGGTGCTGGATCTTGTGCCGACAGATTTTTGCGAAACGGCTCGAGCGCTTCCAAGGTTACCACCCACGGCGAAATACTGGTGCAGAAGTTTTTCGCCAGGAACGGACCAAGCGGCTGGTATTCCCATGTCTGAATATCGCGCGCGCTCCAGTCGTTCATCAGCACGATCCCAAAAATGTGCTCTTCCGCATGATCGATTGAAACGGGCTGGCCGAGCGGATTTCCCGGACCAATAAAAAATGCTGTTTCCAATTCGAAGTCGAGGCTTTTGCTCGAGCCGAAAACCGGCGCGCTCGCATCCGCCGGCTTGGTTTGTCCGTGTGGTCGCTTTACCTCCGTTCCGCTAACGACAATTGAACTGGCACGACCGTGGTAGGCCACCGGCAACCATTTCCAATTTGGCATGAGCGCGTTCTCCGGACCGCGCAACATCGTGCCGACATTGTGAGCGTGATGATACGAAGAATAAAAATCGGTGTAATCCCCAATGCACGCCGGGAGTTGCATCGTCACCTCGCTTTGTTTGTGAAACGCGTGCTCGCGTAATTCGCTGTTGTCGCGCAAAGCGCCATTGTCGGCAGACAAAAAGTTCTGCAGGATCGCGCGCGTTCTTTTCCATGCCGGACGACCCGTCGCCATGAAGGCGTTGAGCGAACCACCCGAAAAGATCTGTTGCTCGGTTACATCGCGAAGATGACCGAGCTCTTCCAGAACCGAGAGATCAAGAATCAACTCGCCAATGGCAACACCCGCGCGCGCCGTGCCGTCGCGTGGTTTGAAAATTCCGTACGGCAGATTTTGAATCGGGAAAGCCGAATCGGGCGCAACGTCGATGAATGAGCGCAAAGCCATGGGCCGTGATTGTAGGGCGTTTCTGCGAAACGCCAACCGTCATCCCGAGCGAAAGTCGAGGGATCCCGATGCGAAATCTTTAAGGTATCTTTGCGGGATCCCTCGACTTCGCTCGGGATGACGAGAATTCGAGACCGCAGGCCCGTGTTTCATTACAGGAATCCTAACGCGCGCAAATCTTCGCGCGGTTCGTCGAAGCTACAGCTGCCGAAGGAAGTGACGAATTTTCGCCGATCTTGCAGCCTTTTGATGTCGATCTTCCATTCGCGCCACGCGAAAAATTCGTCGGTAAAGGAAAACGAATCCGCATTTTCATCTTCCAACATGAGCGCGGCCTGCCGCGAGTCCCATCTGTATTCGGCCGCCAGCACAGCTGCGCCGAGCACATTGAGAAATCCGTGCATCTTCGCTTTCACTTCATCCCGAAACATGCGCAGCGGATGATGTAACCCGGCGGTGAACTTGATCGGAACCTGGTGGGTAGCAGGCGTAACCAACGACTGGGCGATTTGCACCGACGTCGGAAAAGCGTCGGCCGTGACACCGCCGGTACGTAACTTGTAGCCGAACGTGGGCGCATCAGCATTGGAATTAAGTTCGGCCACCAACGCGATGGTTTGTTCCGCTCTGTCTGGCGGCGCTTCCCAGAACGCGGACAACGTTCCGAGGATGGACCGGGCTTCGTTTAGCAACTGCGAATCGACGTCCTGAGGCAAAAACATTTCGAGCTGGCTGACCGATACGAGATCGACATTGTACGTCGATAGCGAACGAATGGCTGCGTTGGTCTTCGCCAACGCTGCACGAAAGGCAGCTGCGTTTTCGGTTCTTGGCCCAAGCGCGGAAACTTGGAGCGGATGAAGAGGATCGAACTCCGTCAGCAATTGTTTGGCGGCACCGAACTGCTCGACCGAGAGGACGAACGCGCTCAGCATCCACGCATCCGGATCGTGCAAATATTGCGCCTGATTTTTCAGCGCCGGCTCGAGCTCAAGCTGGCACGGCGGAAACATTCCCGCGTAATCAATTGAGCGCGCCAGTAAGGCGCGCAGTGAAGCGGCGATCTCCGCCATGTGCTGGGTTATGGAAACAAACCGCGCGTCCGTTTTGCTTTCATCACGCGCTCGACTCCGGTGGCCATGGCCGACATGCGATGTGAAATCTTGTGTGCCTTTGCACGGCGGATCACCTGAGAAAAGGAATGTTCCAGAATGCGGAAAAGTTTGTCCGTCACCTCCGTTTCGCTCCAGCTGAAAGCCTGCAAACCTTGCACCCATTCGAAATAGGAAACGATGACGCCGCCGGCATTGCACAGGATGTCGGGAATAACGAAAACTTCGGTCCAACGTTGATCGAGAATTTTGTCTGCTTCCGGTGTGGTCGGCCCATTAGCGCCTTCAGCCAGAATGCGACATTGCAACTTCGCAGCGTTTTTTTCTGTGATCACGCGATCAACCGCGCAAGGCGCCAGGACATCGCATTTCTGGACCAGCATTTCGTTAGGATCGATGCGATCGCCTTGATCGAATGCGCGTAAATGTCCTTTTTTCAAAACGTGCTGCTCCGCTGCTTTCACGTCGATTCCCTTGGGATTGTAAACGGCAGTGGTCGCGTCGCTGATACCCACGACTTTGATTCCGGTCTTTAGGGCGAGCGATAATGCCGCAACTGACCCGACATTTCCGAATCCCTGGATGATCGCCGTGCACTCCGTCGGATCCATCTTCAACAAGTCCATGGCGCGTTCGACCAGATAAACAACGCCGCGCCCAGTCGATTCGCGGCGTCCTTCGGTGCCACCGATTGAAACCGGTTTGCCCGTGACGATTTCGCTTACCGCATAACCCTGATACACCGAATAGGTGTCCATGAACCACGCCATCACCTGTTCGTTCGTTCCCATGTCCGGGCCCATGATGTCAGTGTGTGGCCCGACGAACGGAATCATTTCCTGCATGTAACGGCGCGAGACCGCTTCCAATTCGCTGCGTGAAAGTTTGGTCGGATCACACGCGATGCCGCCTTTTGCGCCGCCGTAGGGCAAACCGTTAAGCGCGCATTTCCAGCTCATCCACATCGCCAGCGCCGCCGTCTCCCCCATCGAGAGATCAGGCGCAAAACGAGTGCCGCCTTTAGTTGGACCAAGCGTGAGGTGGTGCTGCACGCGGTAGCCTTGAAAAGTCTTGGTGCTGCCGTCGTCCATGTGCACCGGGAGGGTGACGGCGATGGCACGCTTCGGGAGCATTAAGCGTTCACGATGGTTTTCGTCGATTTCGAGGTAATCGGCGATGACGCGAAATTGTTCGCACGCCATTTTGAAAACGTCGTCTTGATAGATGCCCAGCGCTGAACTCATAGGTTTGCAGGCGCCGAAGAAGGCGCACCGAAGTCTGGTATTTGCGCTTGCTGTCGCGTGTCGTCAAATCGAATCCGCCGGCCTGATTGGCGCTGCAAGCCATAGCTCTTTTGGAGGGGCGAGCTCCCGCGAGCCTTTATCTATTTTTCGGCATCGCAGAGCTCACCCTCCAATATCCAAAATGCAACGCCTCACGCTCACGAGCCGACGGCTCTTGAAAAGCTGGCAACCGAGGACCGTGCCGCCTAGATTGGCGCTCGTTATGAAAGATTGGCGTAAAGTTCGCCTGGAAACCCTCGCGGTTCATGCTGGTCATGAGATCGATGCGGCCACCGGCGCGGTGGCGGCGCCGATTCATCTCTCCACCACTTTCGAGCGCGATGTCGAGGGAACGTATTCCCGCGGGTTCATGTACACGCGCAACGATAACCCGAATCGCAAAGCGCTGGAGGAAGGAGTGAGCGCGCTTGAAGACGGCGCAGCCGCGGCAGCTTTTGGCAGCGGAATGGCGGCGGCAATGGGTTTGCTCGGCGCACTCGCACCCGGCGATCATGTTCTCGCCCACGTCGATGCCTATTACGGTACGAGCCGATTGCTGCGCGATCTGTTTCTGCGCTGGAAACTGGAAGCGGACTTCGCCGACATGAGCGATTTGCCGGCGGTGAAAAAAGCGCTGCGACCAAATACAAAACTCGTGTGGATGGAAACGCCGTCGAACCCGCTTCTGAAAATTGTCGATCTGGCAGCGGTGGCAGAGATCACGCACGAAGCCGGGGCGGTTTGCGTGTGTGATAATACCTGGGCACCCATTATTCAGCGGCCGTTCGAAGCCGACGCCGATTTCATTCTCCATTCCACCACCAAATATTTTGGCGGTCACTGTGATGTGCTCGGTGGAATCGTTATCGCAAAACGCGACGACGAATTTTTTCACGGTGTTCGCTCGATTCAATATTCCGGCGGCGCGGTCCCCTCGCCCTTCGATTGCTGGCTAATTCTGCGTGGAATGAAAACATTACCCTGGCGGATGCGAGCGCATTGCGAAAATGGGGCCAAAGTGGCGGAGTTTCTCGCGCAGAATCGAAATGTTGAGCGTGTGCATTATCCGGGGCTTAAATCGCATCCCGGTTACGAGATTGCGAAGCGACAGATGTCGATGTTTGGCGGAATGCTTTCGTTTGAAACAAAAGGCGGACGGGAAGCGGCGATGGCGGTGGCGGCGAAGACGAAAATTTTCACGCGCGCGACCAGTCTGGGCGGTGTGGAAAGCTTGATTGAGCATCGCGCATCGATCGAAGGACCGGGCACAACCTCGCCGGAAAGTTTGTTGCGTTGCTCGATCGGTCTGGAGCATCCGGACGATTTAATCGAAGATCTGGATCAAGCGCTGAGTTAACAAGGAGCGGCGGTCTCCGAACCGCCGTGCTTTATGTTAAGGACGCGACGAGCGCGTCCCTCTAATTTTAAACGGCGACTGGAAGGCGCCGCTCCTTGATGGTCAAACGCCGCTTCTGCGAGTTTTTCGTTTCACCAGGTCGAAAACATCGCGCACTTCGTCCACCCGCAACAAAAATGCCACGCCGAAAAAGACCGCGGCGCTAACGAGAATTGTGGCGAAGAGCCCGAAGAGTTTTTTGAAGAAACGCAAATGTTCCCAGCCATCCAGCCACCAGTAATTTGCCAGCCAGCAAATTAACGCGAGCAGTAAACCGGCCAGGCAAATCTTGGCCAGACCCGCAAACAGGCGACGGCTTTCGAGTCCCCGCGTCTGCCGCCACATCAGCGCGTAAAGCAAAAGAAAATTGATTGTCGCCACAATGCTGGTGGAGAAGGCCAGGCCACGATGTCCCCACCCGAGCCGGAAAGTGAAAAGCCAGTTCAGAAAAAGATTCGTTCCGATCGCGAAGAAGCTAACGATCATTGGAGTGTTGCGTTTGCCGATCGCGTAAAAGGCCGGCGTCAGCACTTTTAAGGCGGAATAGGCGACGAGGCCGATGGCATAAAACTGCAGCGCCCCTCCCGTCTGCCGTGTCATCTCGGCGGTGAACCGGCCATGTTGATAAATCACGCTGATGATCGGCGACGCGAGCATGGCCAATCCAATCGCCGATGGAATGGTGAGCAAAAAGGCCAGCCGCATTCCGCTGGCGAGAATACTGCGAAATTCATCGATATTTCCGACGGCCGCGCTTTTCGAAACCAGCGGCAGGGTGACGGTGCCGATGGCGACGCCAAAAATTCCAAGTGGCAATTGCATCAAACGAAAAGCGATGTTTAGCCAACTGACAGGGCCATTGCCAAGACTCGCGGCAAATCCGCTGTTAATAAGGACATTCACCTGCACCGCGCTGGCGGCGATGATCGCCGGAGCCATCAAGATGAGAACGGCACGGACGCCTTGGTCGCGCCATTGAAAATCGGCGCGATACTTGTAACCCACGCGCCGGAGCGATGGAAACTGCGCGGTTAATTGCCACATTCCGCCGATGAGGGTCCCAACGGCCAGGCCGGTTAGCGAGCGTGCACCGAAATGCGGATCGAGCCACCAACCGATGCCGACGCCGCCGATGATTGAGCCGAGATTGAAGTAACTCGACGCCATCGCAGGCGGGCCGAAGACATGTTTCGCGTTGAGCATTCCCATCACCAACGCCGCGAGCGAGACCAGCAACATGAACGGCCACATAATTCTCGTTAGCAA
>QHRO01000284.1 GCA_003220155.1 Verrucomicrobiota bacterium | reverse complement strand
CACGGTTCGAACAGGCCGAAGAGACAGCCAATCGGAATGAGGACACGACACGTTCGACAGGCTCAGTGCGGGCTCAACGGGTCCTTCCATTTGACGTGGATCAGCGGCAGTCAGCAGCAAAATGGCGATGACTGAGTGCGGTCATCGTACAAACTCAATCGATTTCGGCCCCTCGCTCCACTCGCTGCTCTACATCTCTGTCAATCTTCCCCCTCTGTTTCAGGTAGCCCAAGAAGCCCAAGTCACAAAGGGGTCAGTGGAACAAGGAGGAGTGGAGCGTGAGTTGCCGGGGCGAGAGCGCGATGTCGGATCGAAAGGGAACACCGGAATATGGGACCAGCGAACCATAGATCAGGCAGTCGGCTCCTTCACGTTTCGCGTTGCCTATGATGCACCGCCACAAGGAATCCCATTTGCAAGTTTGCTGGGCCCTCTTCGACCATTTGGAGCCCCCTTTTGTCGTGTTGAAGGCGAGCAAGGATGCATCCTCGTCACGCGGCCCGAACGGAGTGAAATCATTGCTGCAAAGGTTGCGTCCGTCGAAGCTGGGCAGGTGAGATTACTGACAAACCAATGCCGATATAACTCGCTGTAGGCGAGTCGGGGGATTTCGTGCTTCAGGGGCGCACGCCCCCATGGGTGCATGGCTTCCCATTCGTCGCTCCGGGGCGCGATAAATGAGGCCATGAAAATGCCAACTTAAGTTACCTGGCGATCATCAACCGTGCGTGAAGGTTCCGAAACGAAAAATCGCAAATGAAACTCGCGAATCGCGAAGTCCGCCCAGTCAAAGACATCATCGAGCCCGCGAAGACCGTTGCTAGCAAGGTTTCTGTCCAGGCAGCTTTGAACGAACTGCAGGCTCGGGGAGTCGATTCGTCGCCTGTAACCGATCAACGCGGCGAATTATTGGGTGCTATGTCGAAGAACGAAATGAACCGAAAGGTGGGTGGTATGGGGCACGACCCGAAGACAGAACTGGTAGAAACACACATGGAAAAAAACAATCCCTATTGCTTCGAAGACCAGACAATTGCGGAGGCGGCGCAAATTATGCTCGACGCAAATGTCGCCGAAGCTCCTGTAGTAACGCGCGAAAAATTGGTGGTGGGAACAACAAGTCTTGAAGCGATTGCGCAGGAAATTCAGCTGGAGATCGGCCATGTCTTGTTCATAGAGATCGTTGGCTACTCGAAGTTGCTCATCACTGAGCAGAACGAATTGCTTTCCTACCGCGAGCGCGCTCTTGCCGAATTTGAAATCGCGTTGAGCGACGTTGTGCGCGAAACGTGGCAATTCCGTAGCGCGGAAATGCAAGGCAAACTGGTGCGTTTACCGACCGGCGACGGCATGGCATTGGTTTTTCGTAACAGTCCGGAGGCGCCGGCGCAATGCGCCTTGGGATTGAGCAAGACGTTGAAGGCTCATCCCGAACTGAGTGTGCGCATGGGAATCCACAGCGGGCCGGTCAACGAAGTGGCCGATGTAAACGCGCGGCCAAATATCACCGGAGCCGGAATCAACGTGGCGCAACGTGTGATGGATTGCGGCGACGCCGGGCACATTCTCGTCTCCAAACGCGTGGCGGATGACCTCGAACAATATCGGCAATGGCGTTCGCACCTCCACGACCTTGGCGAATGCGAAGTCAAACACGGCTTGCGCGTTCACGTCGTAAATCTCTACACGGAAGAACTCGGAAACCCGAATGTGCCGGAGAAGTTGCGGCAGGTAAAAGAAACGCGAAGCGGCAATATGCCCAAAGAATTCCTACGCGCGCGGTGATCTAGTCCTCCCACGCACAGGGCCGTCGGCCCTTCATGAAATCTACCTCGCCTGTGCGACGGCGAGAGTATCGCAGCATGCGCAAGGTCGTGTCCGTCCGGTTGTCACCCTAGGCGAGTGAACGACGGACGAATCACCCGGTTAAGCCGGAATGATACACTCGGTGTGCGCCAGATTGCTTTTTCCTGGCCGCCGTAAAGTAATTTCTTTGTGACATCGCGTCCCGGGGTCAGTGACGGTAGCCCGTCGTGTGCATTCATGCATCGATCACCAAAATTAGGTGGGAATATTGGCAGCGAAACCCCTATACCGATCCATGGTCGTGGTTTGACAGTAATTTCCCTGATAAATGGTTCGATGATTTAGCACGAAAATTTTGGGACTTTGTCCTTCTAATACATCCACTGGTGTTGGAAGCGAACAAGTCATTGAGCCGAAGCCGATCCTAGATCCAACGATATCACTGTCGGGCAGCTGGGGCAGGTGCATGGTGGCATGGTCCGCATGGTCTTTCCACCGCTTCAGGGGGGATAATATAATCTCCCCTTAATCAGGTAAAACACCATGCTGACCATGAATCTCCTTGG
>QHRO01000283.1 GCA_003220155.1 Verrucomicrobiota bacterium | reverse complement strand
GGAGCCGATTCGCTCGCTGGTGCGCTCGCGATCCCGTTTTTGCTACCCAATGGCGAACCATTCCCAGGACGCAACCTGATCCTCTTGCTCACCTTCTGCGTCATCTTCGCAACCCTCGTTTTGCAAGGACTGACGCTTACGCCCCTAGTTCGTTGGCTCGGAGTTGTGGACGATCATGTCACGGAAAAAGAAGAAAGACTGGCGCGTTTGAAGGCCAACGAAGCAGCTCTGGCTCGGCTCGAAGCAATCGAATCGTCGCGTCGGGCTCGGCATGAGACGGTAGAACGCCTTCGTACCGAATATGTCGACCGTATCCGACAACTGCGCCGTGAAGTTCCGCATGAAGAAAGCGTCAAGCGCTTGTTCTCGGAAGACTTTGAGGAACTGGCCCGCGAAGCGTTGCAAACCGAACGCGACACCGTCATTTCGCTGCGCAGCGAAGAGGCTATCAACGACCAGGCCTTCCGCCGGATCCAACGTGATATCGATTTGGCCGAAGCCCGCCTTCAACGCCCCGCCTGAAGATGGTGACTTGTGAGAAGTGAGAAGTGAACGTTTGGTCAGTTATCACCGAAAAACTACACGAAAACATTTAGTTCTCGCTTTTTTATTTTGACGCGGAATGTGGTTAACTCAGTCATGACTGAACCGAACAGGGAAAGACAAATGCAATCTTCGCAATTTTGTTGTCCTGTCGTCGAATTGAGGCAATACGCGCTCCATCCTGGGAAACGCGATGTCTTGATTGATCTCTTTGACCGGGAATTTGTCGAAACCCAGGAGGCAGTGGGAATCAAAGTCATCGGTCAATTTAGAGACCTTGATCATCCAGATCGCTTCGTTTGGCTCAGAGGTTTCGGTGATATGACCACACGTGCCAAAGCGCTGACTGATTTTTACGGCGGGCCGGTCTGGAAAGCGCACCGGGAAGCTGCCAACGCGACGATGATTGACTCCGACAACGTCCTGTTGCTCCGTCCAGCACGTCCGACATCGGGATTTTCGCTTGAAAATTCCAACAGGCCTCCCGTCGGATCTGAAGAAATGCCGACCAGCCTCGTCGTTGCGACGATTTATTATTTTGCGGACCCGGTTACTCCTGACTTTATCAACTTCTTCGAGCACACGTTCCGGTCGGTGGCGGCAGGCTTGGGCGCGACAATTTCTGCCTATTTTGTGACGGAAAATAGCGAAAACACTTTCCCGGCGTTGCCGGTGCGCGCGCGCGAGAATGTGTTTGTCTGGTTCTCGACCTTCCCGAATTTGGCGGCCTACAAGAATCACGTGGCTGCTCTCTCGCGATCGGAGCAGTGGCGCGGCGAAATCTCGACCGCACTGACCCGCTATTTGAAAAGAACGCCGGAAGTATTGAAACTGTCGCCCACTGCCCGGTCGCAATTACGCGGCTGATTCAGCAACGCGTCAAGCAGATGAAGCAACCTATTACTAACGAATCTGGTGAGCGCGATGGCCGGAAGGGTTTCGATTTCCTTATTGGCACCTGGAAAATCCAGCACCGGCGACTAAAAGAGCGGCTAAAAGGGTGCACGGAATGGGAAGAATTCGAAGGCACCAGTGAAGTGCGGTCCATCCTCGGCGGACTTGGCAACATGGACGAACTCATGATGGATCGCGCGTCAGGCCATGTTCAAGCAGTGACGGTGCGTCTCTATAATCCCGCAACGCGCGAGTGGAGCATCTATTGGACGGCCAGCAGCCATCCTGGAAGAATGGATGTGCCAATGGTCGGCAAGTTCGATGGCCCGCGCGGAGAATTCTATTCGCAGGAAGTGTTCGAAGGCAGGCACATTTTCAACCGCTTCATCTGGAACGTCGACTCCTCGGATTCCTGCCGTTGGGAACAGGCGTTCTCGACCGACGGCGGCAAGACCTGGGAGACCAACTGGATCATGAAGTTTACCCGTCAGGGGTAACCGGCAGCCATCAACCATTACCTGCTTGCTTGCTTCTTGCCGGGTCTCATTAACAGATAACTGATAGACTGATAACTAAGACGCCTCGCGTTTTCCCACCTCCCCGCGTCTAGCTTCCGTTAACTCGCGGCGCGTCTTCGCCAATTTGTCCGGTGAATAATAAGAACGATCAGCCAAAGAACGAACGCGAGTGCTCCGGCCGGCAGGGTGACGAGCATCAGCCAGCCCATCACACCAAGGGTATAAAGCAGCTGCCCATAGTCTTTTCCATTGATCATGCAGGGGTGCACCGATCCTTCATCCACGCGGCAGCCGTGGGCGTTAGCGATTAAACCACACGCCACCACAGATCCCACTGGTGCAAGCGCGACGAGAACGATGAGGACGAGAACGATCCAATAGAGAATCCAGGGAAAGCGTCTCCGGACAGGTAAAGGTGGCGGGTTCATGGCAGTCAGCTCAAATCTTTATCCACAGATGGTCGAACAGAGATATAACGCTTCAATGGGACGGCCGATGCGTCTTCTTAAACCCGTCCGTGTATCCGTTTTCGAAAGCCAGGTCCCAACTTTGCTGTTCGCCCGATCCCTGCTGCTTGAAATACTTCTGAGCCATCATGTTCAAATCAGCGTCCGTCGGCAATTTTGTCCCGGTCGGCGCGTCCTCTCCCGCCTTTTCCCCGAGTGCATAAGCGGCCCGCTCCTCCGCCGTTCTGCCGTGAGCCGCGCGATGAGTGTAGAACGCCGTCACGCCACACACGATCAACGCCGCTGCTGCCATCATTACAAAAAATCGCACCGGTTTGAATTCCCTGGCCATGCTCTAGGGAGACAACCATGTGCGATTCTTGGTGGCAACAGAAAGCTGGCCGACCGCCGACCGTTCCTCCGCCTTTGATCTTCCTGGCTCGCTGTAGTTCCGCGACTGCGAGACGCGAAGCGATATCAAAAGTTTGGTCAGATTGCGAGCAAGCTGATATCCATCTGGTAAAATTTGAAGGTATTCTCTTCTCCGCTATCGGGACTAGCTACTGCTTGGTAGCGATCTAGAAGATCGTTGATGAAGTCCGTCCGTTCTCCCGCTGGCAAACGACTCGTCCAAGCCACGCAACCAACTGCGCAGAAACCGGAGAATGCCATCCGCGAACGGAAATCCCACGCGTGATCTTTGGTGGAAACGCGTAGGACGCGGAAGCCGCTGCGCTCTGCCACGGCCGCATACTC
>QHRO01000233.1 GCA_003220155.1 Verrucomicrobiota bacterium | reverse complement strand
GGTTACCATTTTTGCTCTGGCGCAATTAGCGGGACTGATCTGGCTGCTGACCCAGCGCTTTGCTCACGCAGAATCAATGGCCCTGTTTTCAAAGTTCGCGATGGCAACGGTTTTCATCTGGCACATGATTTTCCTGCCACTCCTCTTGCTGCTGGCAATTGCACTTTCGCCGATTCTCGCAATGGCGGCTCTTATCCGAATCGCTCGGCGCCTACGTAATTCCAACCCGGCGTCCGTGGATGCAAACGTTGCATTGAGCCGGCGCCAGTTTCTCGGAGTCGCCCTCGCAGCCGCGCCGCCCCTCTTCAACCTCAGTTTCGCCACCATTGCGATGCGACAGCTCGATCAATTTCGCGTTCGCCGCTTCGTTCTACCGATCGTTGGTTTGCCAAGCGATCTTCACGGGCTAACCATCACCCAAATCAGCGATATGCATGTCGGCCGGTTCACCTCCGGCCGCGTCTTGCGCGAGGTGGTCCGGATTGTTAACGAATTACGCACCGATCTCGTTCTTCTTACCGGCGACTTGATTAATGACGCTATCGCGGATCTTGACCACGGTCTCGATCTCGTTAGATCCATGCAGGCCAGCCACGGCGTTTACCTGATCGAAGGTAATCACGATTTGATCGAGAATGGTCCCGAGTTCGAACGCCGGATGAAAGATTCGGGCATTCCATTTCTTCTCGATGAATCGGTCGTGATCACTGTCCGCGGCACGGCGCTACAACTGCTTGGCTTAAGTTGGACGAGAGCCCGCGAGAACAGGGATGTGGCTATCGCCGCCGCGGTGCGCCAGCTCCTCAACCAGCGCCAGCCGGAAAGTTTTCCGATCCTTCTGGCGCATCATCCGCATGCCTTCGATGCGGCGGCGGCAGCATCGGTTCCTCTCACCCTCGCCGGCCATACCCATGGCGGACAGCTTATGTTAAACGAGCAATATGGGTTTGGGCCGGCGTTGTTTCGCTACTGGTCCGGCCTTTATACCAAGGGAGCGAGCAAGTTGATCGTCTCAAATGGAGTAGGCAATTGGTTTCCCTTGCGATTACGCGCGCCCGCGGAACTTCTGCATCTTACGCTGCTGCGTCCTTAATTGTTCCCGGCTCTTCACTTGCCATTAACTTGAGAGGCAGCACCTCGCGTACACTAAGCGCGCCGAGATTGCTCTCGGCGCGAAGTTTTAATCTAAATTGCCGATTGAACGGCTTAACGATTTAACTCAGGTCTGGGTCTTATCTTTGTCGCTCTTCTTGCATTCGGCTTCGAACTTCGCGTACTGCTCCTGGGTCAGGATTGCTTTTGCCTCCCGCATGTATTTAGCCTCGCTCGCTTCGGTGCAGCCCTCTTTCTCATGCTGAGCCATCACCGTATCCATCTTTGTCTTCTGCTCGGGTGTGAGGTTGAGACTGGCCAATGAAACCTCACAAGCCATCTTCCCTTGCTTGTTTCCAACTTGCTTTGTGCAATCGCCGTGTTCGCCCGCGAACATCGTGCCCGCCACAAAGAGTCCTGCCACTGCTAACGCAATCAGTTTAGTCATAGTAGGAACCTAGACGGCTCAGCCGCCGTTGTCGTTCAAAATTTGCTACGCGCCCTCTCCTGGCGGCTCATTGGGTCGTGGCAGAAGAACCAGTCGCATAAACTGCAACATTGCGGCGATGAGATGGACGACGATCCCGGCGAAGAACGGCCAAAACCAATTCCAGACCGCAATGTTGTAGAGCTGCAGCAAAATCGTAGCGATTCCGACGGCAAAGAGCGGAAAGAACAACAACTTGTTTACGCCTTTGAATTCAACTGCGCTAAACTTGCGCACGGTGGTGAAATTAAAAATCGCAAACGGGAGCTGACAAAGCGTGGCCACCGCGCTGCACCACCGCCAGATCGATGCCGGCGGCGGCCTCATCGCGAGCAGAAAAATCCCGATGACAGCGTAGGCCAGAGGCAGGATTGAATTATTGAGCAACAGCCGGAGACGAAACCTGTCTACGTTGGACCATTGATGCACTGAGTGCGGGCGAAAAACCACCACCACACCCGCAAACCCGGCCAGCGTTACCGCCACCTGAGCCGCCAAGCCGAGGGCCTCGCCCGGTTCCATAGACGTCATCGTTACGACTGCGATTAAGAATGAAACCCGCGTCGCAAATCAATGCCTAATCGTATCGCTAGCCACCGCGGCATAACGCATCTATTTTCCTGCCGAAATCCCGCACCTTCCTTGGATGAAACCGAACATCGATAACAAAGGCCGTGTCGCCCGCGGTGGAATCGCTGTCATTTTCCTCCTTGCCGGTGCCTGTCTGATCTCGGAAGCATCTGTGCTCGCGGCGATTTTTGTTCTGATAGGGCTATTCTGTGCCTTTGAGGCTTGGATTGGTTGGTGCGCCGTCCGGGCCTGCGGCGTTAAAACGCCATTATAAACTTCGTCCCGATCCAGACAAAACCGGTCCTCAGCGGCGTCTGATTAATGAGATTAGCATAAATTTTATCGGAAATCTTGAATCCGACTGGCTGGGTTGCTGCATCTCATAGACAAAAGGAGACACAATTATGAAAACAATCTCTACTAATCCGGAAGCATTCGAATCTACCTATGCGCTTCTCGTGCGCTCGGAGGAAAAACAACGCGTTGAAACCCTGATCTACACGCTCCTCATCGTCAGTACCATCTTTGCGGTCCTGCAATTTGGGCGTCAAGCCGCGATGATGCCGTCGAGCATCGCGCACGTGTCGACGACCGTCTCTGGTACCGTGTAACGGCGCCTGACTAAAGGAAGTCCCGAGCTTCAGCGTCTCAGCGCTATGCTGAACGAGACAATGACCGTGAACGCGACGAGCAGGCCGCGCTGTCCGCGATCAAATCCTTTCAGCTTTACTGATTCTCAGCGACCAGTCGTGTCCCATTTTTTTTCAAACAAAGATCCTTTTAAACTCGACGGTAAATTTCCAATTGACGGCTTCAACGCGTCGAGTTTCTAAAGGCAGGGGGTAAGTAAATCGGAAAAACTGGCATGTGGAGATCAGTTTCGGTGAATCGAGCTGATCTCTGACATCTGATCGCTGAACTCAATTCGGTCGGGCGCCGTCTTACCGGTGATTCAATCTTTCGATCAAGGCCTGAGCCACTCGGAAGAGCGAATCACACGAAATAGGGCCAGACCACGACTGAGCAACCGTGTTGGCCGCCACAATCGCTAAGTCAAGCACGCGAAACCTCTCCCTAATCCGAATACTATAGATGTATGAACATTGTTGATCACCCCGCGACGGGTTCCTTCGGGAAGGGAAGGGCAACCAGACGGGTGAGACCGATTCTTTCGGTTCTTCTCCTCTGTATTGCCTGCGGAGCAGGGGGATGTGCCGATTACTATGGCGCATACCCGGCCTACGGGTCCGGCTACGGCTACGGCGCAGGTTACTCGGGATATGGTCCCGGCTACGGGTACGGCTATCCCGGCTATGGCTACCCAGGCTCCGTCTCAGTGGAGATTGGCGATCGGCCATACTATACGCGTGGCGCTGGTTATTACGTAGGCCGTGCCTATTATGTTTGGAGGCCGGGACATTGGATATGGCGGCATGGTCGTAAAGTTTGGATTCACGGTCAGTACGTGCTAAGGCGATAATAGAAGCTGGCGTATCCAGGTGCGCCGCCTGCGCGTGGTTCTTGGGGCCGGAATGGCACTTGCGGCTATCGCGACTGCGAAGTTAACGAAGAAGGTAAGCGAGCGGCGACGCTATGTGTCACGATGTTCGTTTAGCCAGTCAACAACAGCTTCACAACTTTGGGATCGAACGGAGCTTCCTCGCCATGAAAGGCGTCGGTGAAACTCAGGTAATGCTGAAAGGTGTGTCCCATCTCGGGAACTTCGACAAAACGCTCCTCCCGGGCGGTTCGCGTTCACATACTGCGCGATTAATTCGTGATCTTCACGGGTCATGATCCAGTCGAACTGGCCGTGCAAGATGAGAGCCGGCACTTTTACCCGCGCCCAGGCAGCGGCGAGATTCAGCTTTTGTAACTGCAGATAGAATGCGAGCGGACGCCCATAGAGATGAGCATGGTCTTTTCCTTCAGGCCAAAGTTCAGCAAGCTCGGCCTTGTCTCGTAGAATGACGTCGATGGCTTTGTTCTTGATCAGCCAGTCATGATAATGAGTAGCGGCGAGCTTCATTCGATCGTTTACTTCTCCCGGCGATTTGCCCATTAAAGCAAAGCGGCGCCGCTCAATCTCGAGCATATGCTCGAACCATGTCTTTACCCAGCCGCCGACCACGATGTAACCGCCTACCTGGCTTTGTTCGGTGTCCGCTTCCGGAACCAGTGGCGCGAATCCACCACCGTTGCTGATTCCCAGGATATAGGTCTTACTTGAATCTATGAAGTCGTATTTCCTCAGCGACCGAAACGCCGCGCGATAGCCTGCAAGTTCAGATTCAAAATCGTTTTCGGCGCAACCACCTTCGCTGTCGCCGACGCCTTCTTTATCCACCCGGAATAAACAAAAGTCGCGTAGCTGCGCGAGCTCTCGAAATGCCAGACCCGCCGTATCCTTTGTCCCTTCCGGCGCTTCAACCGAATCGCAGCTAAGCCAGCCAGCTACAAAGATCGCCGGCAATTTCCCCGTCGCGTCATGCGGCTTGGTGATGATGGTTCTTAGTCGCTTGCCGTCTGGCGCAGTAACGAAGTCATAAATAACGTCGACGTCTGAGTAGCTCTCGCGCGGCATTTTTGTTTTCCGTGGAAGCTCATCAGCCGACACGGTAAGCGCAATACCTGTCAGGCAAGCGATGAACAAAGATAGCTGTCGTGCGCCAGTCATTGCTCCGGACATTTGCTTAGGCCTGTGAAGGAGTGAACGGACATCGTCCCAAAACATCCAGTGGTCATTCAGATAGTGAGCACCGTGTTTCGAATAAAAACATTCGGTACGGATTTCCCGATGCGATCCCGACGCACAATTTATAGGCCCTTTTCTCAATAAGGTGAGTTCAACGATTACCGCTTGTGAGCAGAGCCCTCTACATACATTTTGAACTTATCTGGAGTACTAGGCGGAGCTATTTCGAATTTGATGCCGAGCGTGTCATCCGGATTCTTAACGTACGTCAAGCGAAAGCTGGGTTGTGAAGGCGCTGGGTCACTGACGAACGTTAAGGTTCGGCCATCTGGGGTAAAGCTGGCGGTATAGCGAATTACATGGCCCTCGTTGTCAAAATAATCAGCGCGAAATGTATGAGCTGC
Organism: Verrucomicrobiota bacterium; assembly: GCA_003220155.1. Lineage (GTDB taxonomy): Bacteria > Verrucomicrobiota > Verrucomicrobiia > Chthoniobacterales > UBA10450 > AV69. The sequence continues at coordinate 5,594 of QHRO01000233.1, read as the reverse complement.
TTCGTCAGCATAAACCACCATCAGATCATCATGTGAAAACGCGGGCCGCCCTTCAGCAGACGGATAATCCGTATGACTCTTCCGCACGAGCACTTTGTTCTGCAGATCGAACGCAAAACAGAAGCTTCCCTCGCCCTCGCCGGGGCTTCCCTTTCCGGCGGCTTGCCACTCTCCCACAAGCGGGCGCCACTGATCCCACGAGGTCGCAGCCGGTTGGGCAATCGCTGAAGTTTGCCCAAAGACGAATACACTTCCGATAATTGCGATTAGGAACTTCCAGTTCATTTTCATATTTAGGTATTCGTCAACATTTCCTCCTAACAGTCAAAATTGTTTCGATCCAACGAGACGGAGATAAGCCACGGGGTGGGGTCAGTGGCAACGTTGTTCGCGTTCATTCGCTCCGGGGCCGTTGGCTCATCGATTGGCTAGATTTCTTCATGTTCGTCACGGGACTCGTTAGGTGCGGCGACTCCCTTCACAATGAGCCACGGGGCAAACATCAATTCGAAGATAAGCGAAGGCAGCCATATATAGAAGGCCATCGTGCCCTTACAATCTGGAGTGGTTCCAGCGGGATCGCTATGACTAAGAGCACTGAGGAAAGCACGCCGAAGTATGCAAGCAGCCCCGGAACACTGCGGGCTCGCGCCAAGACATAATAATAGAGTGCGCTGCCTACGCCGAACACCGGCGCGCTAACAATCACGCTCCAGCCTTGGAGTCTTAACAAAGAGCTACCGAGTGCGTTTGAGGCTGCCGCCTCCGAACCAGTTGCGGTGGAAGCCTGCGGTGCGACCGACAGCAGTGCGAGCATCGCGGTAGCCGGAACGGCGTTGAGCATCCCCTCAACAACACGACACGTCAGCGCGAGCAGTGCAAGGCCAGCATCTTCATCCCGCGTAAGCGCGTATAGCGCAACCGCCAGGATCAGTGCCGCGAAGATAGTGAGCAGTGTAAGTATAAAGCTAGGCCCATCTGCGGACGGTGTGCCGCAATGTTTGCCAACTTTGCGGCAATTCCGTCACCCTTCGTTATTCGGGCGAAGAGATTTGTGCCAACGATGCTGGCCGAAATGTAGAAGAGAAACGTAAAGCCGCCTAGCCGTGCGACAGTTGTGCGAGCCATTTTGCCTTGTTCCTGAACCGTTACACCCGCGTTTTTGCCGCGGTTCGCCCTTGCGCTGCCTTCATCCAGCAGGTGCTTCTGGATCACGGATTCTCCAGCCCATAAACAACAGCCAGAGCATGAAAACAAGTTCGCCGAAAGTCCCAATAAAGATCCAACCAATATTGGCAGTCGGCCAAAAGTAAGGCCGCAGCTCGATAGCCATCAAGCAAAGTGCGTCCACGGCTATGATAAGGCCGAGAATTTTCGGTACGTAACCGGAGCGATAAACCAGCACGGCAATGAGAAAGAGATGGAGGGCAAAAATCACCAGACCCATTGTCCAGACATAACGAAACGAATGCAGTAGGAGGTCAATCTGTGCGTGGAACGCCGCGGAACCAAAGGCGTTCACGTAGTCTGGCGTAATTATCATGCGATACGCAGTCACCAGATTGAACAGGCCGACCAGAGCGACCGTCGTGTAGACCAATCTAAACCACGCGGCGAGCAATGAGACGGCACGGTTTACTGGCGCAAGCAGGATAAACAGGCCCACGGCAGCTATGATATCCCCGATGAAGTTGATCAGATAACCGAAAATTGCTGCAAGGAAGAGGCCGTGATGCGACCCGATATTTGCCACGGTTTGTTCGATGTGGCCTCGAATAACCAACTGCGGATAAATGAAAAACTCGATGAAGAAAACTGGCGTGGTGAGCAAATAGCCGAAGCCAGCTAGCAATGCCGCTTGCCGCAGCGTCAATCCCTCTCTGTTTACCATAATATCTCGACTCTGATTGTGTTAGTCGGAAGCGAGACAGCGATTTCGTTCATCTAACATAGTATTCGGCGGAAAAATTCCATATAACCCTGGTTCGGCATCACTCCGTTTGCGGAAGGGACCCAAAAATCTTAACGCGGCTTCTCATCCAGCTTCTGGAGTGTCCGCTCGGCACTGCGACGAATCTCACCACGCCGCTGCTTGGTATCGGACCAGGATGACAGTGGTGCTGCATGAGAATCCAGAAGCGCCAATGCCTTCTCGGCATATTGCCGGGCAAGCTCTTTTTGTCCATCGGCCAAATAAGCATCTGCAAGATTGTAATGTGCGTCGGCAGAATCGGGATAAGCCAGCAGGTTGAGCTTGAAGATCTCGATCGCCGTCTTCGCATCGCCTTCGCGCAAATGGCCCGAGGCTAGGATGTCGACCGTAATTTCCGGGAACAACTGCACCTGGGGATCTTTTCGGCGGGCTTCCATCAGTTGCTGCGTGACTTGGGCGACGCCGCCGGGCATCTCGATTTGATTGAGGATCGCCGCGGATGCTACGGTATCGGCCGGCGCGTGTCCCGGCGTTTTGATCAGCGTGGTCACAAACCAGTCCACGATGATGCCGGGAAGTTCCGGATGAGGTTTGAACAAGTCGGTCCCGTGACCGCCTTTGGCGGGAACTTTGCCGATATCGAAGGGTTCATACCAAAGCCAGGGCGCTTCGTGCGACGCGGAGTAGTGCACGAATTTCCTGCTTGGGCTTGAGGCAGTGATGTAGAGCAATTCCATCCCTTCCACGATGGGAGGATATTCGTCGTCGTCGGCCACGACGAACAGCTCTGGCAGTTGCGACGCCTGCCGCAGGAAGTCGAGACCTTCGCGAAGGGTCTCGCCGGAAAGCAAGACCAGCGACTTCACCTCGGCGGAATGGCGGCGTGCCGTTTCGACGGAATTTTCAACGCCGATTACGCCTGCGCCTCCGATGCCTATTACATCGCGCTTTACTCCCGGCTGAGAGATCAAGTATTGAAACGCCGCGTCAAGGTCGAGAGGCCATTGCTTCTTTCTTGCCTCGCCGCGGCCTTCTTGCCCACCGCTTTCGCCATGCCCGCGAACATCCACGGTCAACGTGTTGATTCCCGCCGCCGCGAGCTGGCGGGCGACCATATCCCACTCCTTACGCGTCCGGTTGCTCTGATGATACAACAAAACAGCAGGACCGGGTTTCGCTGCAGGAAAATAGGTGCCTTTCAAAACTGTGCCGTCGTACAACTTGAGATCTACGGCGCGGCCGCTGCTAGTTCTGTCCTTTCCAAACGCGATAACAGCAAAGATGAGTGCCGCCAAAAAAAGTGAGATCTGCATTTGTTTCATTGCAAATGATTCTCCTTATTGAGTCGTTTCTGTCACTCGCATGGTTGAGACATTGGAGCAGCCGCTTGCTTGTCCTCATTAAAGCCAATCACGCGAGCGAACTTCCAAGAGCCGTCTGTCTGTCGCTTCATAACTCTCAACACCTTTCCTCGCATCGGCTTTGGATTGGACGAATCCTTGTAGGAGAAATAGCCCCATTCGAATGCCCAATCACCGACAATCTGGACGTCTTTTATTTCTGATTTGTAGCAAAGCGTCTTTGGTCTATCCGCTTTGGATTCCCACCGCTTATCGTTCGCGTAAATCTCTGGTTTGCCGACTTCCGCGGCCCGGCCGGGTTCAATGCGAACCGCTTCGCTGTCCCACAACTTGGCTAACTCATCAGCTTTATCAGACAAAGTTGCTTCGACATCCAACTGATGTAGCTGCTCGATTCCGATCCGCGTTTGCTCGGCCGAATTATTTTGGTAGGCGAATGCTGCAATTGCAGCACTGGCGGCTAGTGAACCAACTATAGCCATAATCTTTCCAGGGATCTGTTTCATTCAAGTGACTCCTCTCAATTCAATTGAACTTTAATGCCGCTTATTTCTGTGACAGTGATTTCTTACTTTGGTCGTAAACCTCGCGGATGGCGTTGATCACGGTCTGCGGCTCATCGAACTGGATATATTCCGAGCTATTGCGGGCGAAGATCTGTTTAGCGTTCGAAGACAGACCGAGCCATCGCGCCTGGGCCAGCGTGGTCTCCTGCTCATATTTGAGGTGCTCCGGCGTGTCCGGAGGCTTTCGCTCCAAGTGGCCGACACCGTGGTTTCCGGAAGTGAGCACGCGGATGGGCCGGGAGCCGAATGACCGGCGGTGTTGTTGCAGATAGGCTTCGTCCGACGGTGTCTCTTCCATTTCCGAAAGAAACGCGTCATACATGGCAACCTTGGTTTGCGCGATCTCCAGCAGCTTGGCGTTTAATTCTGGAGACCACGCTGTCTCCGGCAGACCCCGAAAAAACTGCTGAGCACAGGTCCGTTGCGGCTGGCCAGGACGTGACGGTAGCGCCGGCAACGGCTTGTGGTCGGCAATTGCGTTACGACAATCGCGCAACTGAGAAATGATCCCCGCATGTCCTCGATGTGTCTCTTCCTGCATCTCCTTCGGTTCGAGATCGTCGGGATCGGCGTCAACCAGTACCAGTCCCGCAACTTCGCCCATGTACAAGTCCGCAAACGTGCGTACGTTGTCGCCGCCGAAGGCGCTTCCCACCAGAATGTAGGGCCCGGGGATGCCGGCGTTGTGCAGCGCACTGTGCAGTTCCTCGGCGATGCGCACGCTGGTGCGCGGCATCGGGCCGGCATCACTGAATCCCACGCCGGCCCGGTCATAGCTGCAGGCGCGCGTCCACTTTGCAACCTCTGGCTGCACCTTCGACCACGCTGGTGCCCAGTCTTCCCATCCGGAATCGAAGACGACGGTGGGCGAGCCGCTCCCCATGCAGTAGAGATTCAATCGAGTGCCATCCTCCGCCGAAACTAACTGTCCGGGACGTGCATAGACTGCGTCTCCAGCAGTGGGGCTCGCGTCCGCGGCGCTTTTTGTGTCCTGTCCGAATCCGGTCACGGCAAAGATGAGGCCTGCTGCTGACAAAAGGAAGATTGCTATTTGTTTCATTTGAGTGATTCGTGGCTTTGTTTGAAAGCGGTGCGCGAAATGATGTTTGCCTAACGAGATACGCGTGATGAATTGATCGAGACCGCTGACTGGTTCCCGAACCGCCACACGCTGAAGGAAATCGGGAGCCCGACGGTAATCATGTGTACACCAATGCCGAGAAGCAGGTCGTGAAGTTTGTAAGGACCACGTGCCTGCAGAGCCGAGAGCGGCAAAACGATTAGCGTCATTACTTGATCGATTGCGGCGCCGTAGAACAAGCCACAGATCAACCAATGCTCTTTCAAAAAATCCAGCCGGCGGCTTGCCACGTAGTAAACAGTTGCCGCTGACGTCGCGATAAAAAAATGCAGGAAAATACCGAGCGCATAAACGGCAACACCGCCTGCATGAGCCGCTGGGCGGCCGATTAACCCTGCGGCGATTCCTAAAGGGACTCTTGTTCCAAATAAAACCAAAGCCTGCGCGAGATCGATCAGGCCTGCGCTCAAACCGCCAATTGCGATCGCAAGAAAAGCATTTCGTTTCATATTTAGCGTGCGCCATCCTCGTTCTTGATTACTTCGCCGTTCTTCATTACGAATCGAACTCGCTCCAGCTCGGTAATGTCGGCGATCGGATCTCCAGCAACGGCTACGAGATCAGCAAATTTCCCGGGTTCAACCGCGCCCACC
>QHRO01000305.1 GCA_003220155.1 Verrucomicrobiota bacterium | reverse complement strand
TTGCCGCCGTAAGCCTTATCGACCGCGGCATCAAACACGCGCACGCTCGCCGCCCAAATGTCAGGCCCGGTCCCGTCGCCGCGAATGAACGGAATCACCGGCTGGTCCGGCACATTCAATGTTTGACCTCGCGTGATCTTGTCCCCAGCCGGCGGCGTGATGTCTTTGTATGGCATGGGGGTGAAATAGATTAAAAATTACAAATTAAAAATGCTTTCTAACCGCGGATAACGCGGATTCTACAAAAAGTAAAAAGCTGTAAGAACAAAAAGTGCGCGGGTCCTAGCGGCGCTCTCGCTAACGAGCTGCTTGCAGCTGAGATCGATTCGAGGGTGGATTCGGGCTGCAAGACATGACGCATCTTACAATTTACCGGCACGAAACAAGGGCGCGCTAACGCTGGAGATTGTGATCCGTGAATCGTGACATTGTCAACGATTCGGTCATTTAGCGAATTGCCGCTGCAACGATGCAAAGATTTAACGATGTAACGATGCGACGATGTAACGTAAAATCCTGCGGTTTGACGATGTCTTCGCCATTTGCAACCAAACGGATGCTCGGCATCGATTTTTTTGTTGGCACTGCTGCCGAAGCCGTCGCTCACATCTCGAAAAATGGTGGGCTGGTGGTCGCTCCGGCCGCGCCTTCATTCATCGCGTTGCAGGATGACCCCAATTATGCTCGCGCCATTGCCGATGCCGATCTCGCCATTGCCGACAGCGGCTGGGCTGTTCTCTTTTGGAGATTGCTTCGGCATGAAAAACTTACTCGCGTATCTGGGCTCGCGCTTTTCAAAGCCCTGCTAGAAACTGCGGATGCGCAAACTCCAAGAAATCTCTTTTTCATTTTGCCAAGCGAAAAAGCGAAAATCAAAACACTCGAGTTTGCGCGCACTTCAGTTTATCCAATCACCGCCGGCGACTGCTATGTCGCTCCGACTTACAGCGAATGCGGGCAACCTTCCATCACCGACGCAGGCGCGCCACGTCTCCCTGAGGGAGAGGCTAGGGTGGGGGGCGAAAAAACTCCGACGCCAAAGGCGGGCATCGAAGATCCAAAGCTCGTTAGGATTATCGAACAACGCAAACCGAACCATATCGTCATTGGCATTGGCGGGGGAATGCAGGATAAGCTTGGCAGCTACTTAAAACATCAATTGAATTATCGCCCGGCGATCTATTGCATCGGAGCCGCGCCCGGTTTTGTCACCGGCGACCAAATCATCATTCCAATGTGGGCCGATCGATTTTTTGTCGGCTGGATATTCCGCCTTTTTGCGCAACCCCGCACCCTATTGCCACGATTCTGGAGCGCGCGCCGATTGCCAGGGTTGATTTTGCGCTACGGACGTGAGCGACCAACACATTTCAAACGCTAAAACGCTGAAATAGTGAAAGCGAGGCCACGCGACCACGGCGATAACAGATGGCTGGTAACGGATAACCATCAATGAACATCCTCGGCCTTATCGCTTACCATGGGGACTCCGCGGCTTGTCCGTTCATCGTTGGCAAATTGGGTGCCGCAGCGGAGACGGAGCGATTCCGGGGAATTAAACGCTGGATGGGATTACCAACTCAGGCGATCGACTACTGTCTGCGCGAGGTGGGGCTAACGATAAATGAGCTCGATCATATCGCCGTCAATCGCAACTCATCGCTGGTAAATGCAACCCGGGCTATGAACACAAGCTCCAGACTGAGCCTGGTCGGCTTCGAATTGGTAGTGCCGTGCTACCGGCCTGGCTTCTTATCCGGAGTGGACAAAGCAGCTGCAACGACGGGAGCCCTATGGGGACGACATTCTTATATGGCAAGAGATGGGACATCGCACCGGAGACAAAATCGTGGCGCGATGTTTTGCTCGATCTGCGTCAGCGAACCTGATTATGCTTACATCCTGCGGCGTTGCTGGTAGCACTGCTGTTTATGATTTCACTTACGGCACTGGTATTAACCTATAATGAGCAAGAGAACATTCGGCGCAATCTCGACGCGCTGCTTTGGGTGCCGAAGGTCATCGTCGTGGATAGCTTTAGTAACGATCGAACGCTCGAAATCGTCCGGTCGTTTCCGAATGTTCAAGTGGTTCAGCGCGTATTCGATTCGCATGCCAATCAATGGAATGCAGGTCTTGATCGGATCGATACGGAATGGGTATTGACGTTGGACGCAGATTATGTGCTGACGGCGGAGTTGCAGGAGGAGATCAAGAAATTGGAGCCGGCCTCCGATATTACGCTGTATTGGGGGGAGTTCGATTACTGCGTCTTCGGGCGGCCGCTGCGCGCGTCGATTTATCCGCCGCGGGTAGTTCTTTTCCGGGCGAAACGCGCGCGTTACGTGGATGAAGGATATATCCAACAACTGCGAGTGAAAGGTAAGCTGGCCAAGCTCAAGGGAAAGATCTGGCACGACGATCGCAAACCGTTGAGTCGCTGGTTTCAATCGCAGGTGCGTTATTCGGAGATTGAGGCGACGTATCTGCTCGGAGCAAAGAGTGAGGAGTTAAGCCGGCTGGATCGGTTACGCAAAAATTGGTTGATGGTCGCGCCGATGGCGATGCCAATCTATTTGTTGTTAGTGCACGGACTGATCTTTGATGGCTCGAATGGCTGGTACTATGCGTTTCAACGAACGGTCGCGGAAATGATGCTTTCGCTTCGCCTTTTGGAAACGAAGTTGCGAGGGTGAGACCTCGCAAAAGACTACAAGACAGGATCACGGGAATAACGGGACTGCAGGATAACGGGAGAAGCGGAGAAATCGAGGCGACGAGCCGCGACACGACTAAACAACGAGGTCGCAAGTGATTCGACGCTCCGCGTGCGAGGGAGCGCAAAATAGATCGAGGTAGCGCAGCGCGTACGGGAGTCGAACCCGTGCACCAGCCTTGAGAGGGCTGTGTCCTAACCACTAGACGAACGCGCCCAGTTTGGGAGCGTTAGAATAGCTGGACGCGCACCGTCGGCAAGCGCCTCATTACTTTCGCCTTGGCGCTGCGTTCCGCTTCATCAGGGCCTGAAGGTAACGTTATTGCGGCAAAGGCGGTTCTGGTGGGTGCAGGCGCGGTTTGGGCTTCGGTGAAGCAGTGGCAGCGGGAGCAGGGGAGGGGCGGACGCGGTTTTGTGCCAGCAACGCCAAATGCTGCGTTTTGTGCGTGTCGATATAGCTCTTAAGTTCCTGGGAGCCTG
>QHRO01000304.1 GCA_003220155.1 Verrucomicrobiota bacterium | reverse complement strand
TCGAGGAACGACGCATGACCAAAAGCTTTCTTGGGATCACAGCCATCGGCTGTGCAGCGGTCAATGACGCCACCGCGTGGGCGATCCTAGCATTCGTCGTGGCTGTGGCCCGGGCTAGTGGCTTAGCTTCAACCGCGGCATGTCTGGCTCTTCTGGTCTTGTTCGTAGCAATCATGGTATGGGTCCTACGACCGCAGCTGCCGGGCTGGTTAGGCACAGACCGGACGAACGATGGTGAGCCGGGTCGTGCGACGCTGACTGCCGTCCTTATTTTCATGACTGCGTCCGCGCTTGCTACGGAGGCAATGGGCATACACGCCTTGTTCGGTGCATTCCTCGCCGGCGTGGTGATGCCGCGGCGCAACGGTTTCCGTGAATACGTTTTGCTGCGGTTGGGAAATTTTAGCTCTCTGTTTCTGCTGCCATTGTTCTTCGCTTTCAGCGGGTTGCGCACGCGCGTGGGCCTATTGAATGATGTGACGAGCTGGTTGGTCTGCTTCGCCATCATCGGTCTTGCAACAGCCGGCAAGCTCGGCAGCACCGCGGTGTCTGCGCGGTTGACCGGGATGAGATGGAAGGACGCCTTCGCCCTCGGTGTGCTGATGAACACACGGGGGCTCGTGGAACTTATCGCATTGAACATCGGCTACGATCTCGACATCCTCCCGCCCAAAATTTTCGCCGTGATGGTGCTCATGAGCCTAGTGACAACTTTTCTTACCGGTCCCTTGTTGAATTTGACCGAACGGATCACATTTCGCGCGGGGCCGGTAATCCATGCGCGACGCTTGGGCAACCCGTAATGCAGTTCGTCGCGCGCCTGACAAAAGCGCCTATAGGCTGAAAGGCCAACTCGTCGAAGGAGAATGAACTATGAAAACTGATGTTCTAATAATAGGTGGCGGGCCAGGTGGTTCTGCCACGGCAATGTTTCTTGTCCGCGAGGGCATTAAACCGATCATCGTCGAGGCGGAGTCCTTTCCTCGTTATCACATTGGGGAATCCATGACCGGGGCTGGCGGCAAAGTTCTCCGCGACTTGGGCCTTGCCGACCAGATGTACAAACGCAAGCACCCTACCAAGCAAGGTGTCAAGGTCTATGGGCAAAGCGCCAAAGGCACCTGGTTCGTCCCCGTCACGGGACGAGACGAGAATTGGAAGCTCTTCGAGTGGGACACCTGGCAGGTGCGACGGAGTGACTTTGACAAAATGATGCTTGAAGAAGCGGTCTCGCGAGGCGCAACCCCGATCCAGGGTAAGGCAGTGAAACCGCTAAAAGGCAATGGCTCGATAACAGGCGCCCAGATTCGCATGGCGGACAGTGATAAGCTTGAAGACATTGAATCACAGGTGCTTCTGGATTGTTCCGGGCAAGCGACTTGGCTGGCCAATCTCGGCGGCTTTACCGGGCCGAAGTATTTGGGCGCTTATGACAAGCAGATTGCTATCTTCTCACAGGTAGTCAATACCATACGCGACAACGGAGGCACTCGCGAAACTCACAAGGACAATACGCTGATCTTCTATCAGAAGAAATACCATTGGGGATGGTTCATACCACTCGATGAGGAAGTTGTCAGCGTGGGAATCGTATGCCCATCCGCCTACTTCCTGGATAAAAAAGAGAGCAAGCGTGATTTTTACATTCGGGAACTTCGCGAGCTTCATCCGGAGCTGAGTCGTAGAATTCCGGAGATCAAACTCGTGGAAGACGTGCACGTGATTCCTAACTACTCTTATCAGGTAAACGGATTTTGCGGCAAAGGTTTCATCTGCATCGGGGACGCGCATCGCTTCATCGATCCCATTTTCTCGTTCGGTTTGACCGTCACCATGCGAGAAGGTCAGTTTGTGGCGCCGATCATTCGGAGGTACCTGGAGGGTGCGAACCGCGATAAGCCAAATCCGTTCGCCGATCACCAGCTATTCTGCGAGATGGGCATCGACGTCCTGGAAGATGTCCTGGATTCTTTCTGGGAGCATCCTTTATCCTTCGCGCACTGCGTCTACTCCCGGTACACCGAGTACATGACAGACATGTTTGCCGGTCGAATCTATGCGCACGAACGGCAGCCAACCCCGGCCCTCCTCTCTTTCCGAAAGTTGCTGAACCGCGAAGGCGAGCGCGAGCAATCCTACAAATCCAGCGATCTTTATTCTATACCGATCGGGTCTCGCTATCATCCTGAGCGGGCCGCGATTTGGGAGGTGAACTCGCCTGTAGAAACTACGGAGACATGGATGGGCCCGCGTTAAGACAAAACGATTCCCTGTTACTGCTCGCTCGCTATAACTATAATAAAATTATGATGACAATCAGGCTTCGGCTATAATACACTAGCTCGCGTCTCTATGATGGACCAAGAAACCATAAAAGCCACAGTTAAGAACTTCGTCCTTAACGAGTTCTTGCCCGGGGAGGATCCCGCGGCGTTGACCGACACTACCGCACTAGTTACGACTGGAATCCTTGATTCCATAGCTGTGCTCAAGGTAGTGACGTTCCTGGAAAACCAGTTCGGTATCACGATCGAGCCACACGAGGCCGTGGTGGAGAACCTCAATACATTATCCGATATCGGCCGATTTGTGATATCGAAGAAAGCTTGATCCAGCGGCACCCCAAGGCGTGCGCCGACCTTTGTTTCCATTAAAGACCCGCGAAACAGGCGGAATGACGCGCCCCAAAACTCCATCGAGCTGTCTCGTGGAGCCGCGTGTGTTGGATCTGTTGAAGTCGTTTAGCATGTTGTGAGTGGTGACGTTATAATGGTCAGATAACAATGATGGATACCAGGACATTGCACTAGCTTCTTGACGTTTCCGCCTCGCGGTTTCGGCTCAACATTTACTATCATTTTTTCGGCGTTTGTGGCGTATGCTACGCTTTTGCAGTGGATTATCGCAAACAGACGGTCGCTCTGATTAAACAAAACATTAAAAAATACCATGAACTAGAAGGGTTGGAGGGGCGTCATCGGTCAATCTGGAATTTGCATGAAAAAAATCGTGGTCGAATCGTTTAAGCGGCCCATCACGAAAGAGCAAAGCAGGGACACCGGCATGGCCATGGTGCTTTTGCTTTTGCTCTTCAGCGGCGCTTTCAAACGGGAAACTCTTGTTACCATTGCGATCATCGCGCTCGTGGTAGACATGACGGTTCCGCAGCTTTATCGGCCGGTGGCGGTTTTGTGGCTGGGTCTTTCCCACCTGTTGGGCACAGTGGTCTCCAAAATCCTTTTAACACTGGTTTTCTTTACCGTAGTGACCCCGAT
>QHRO01000303.1 GCA_003220155.1 Verrucomicrobiota bacterium | reverse complement strand
TTTCTCTCGCGCACAGTCGTCCCGACGATGGTGAGATTTCTTCTCGGCGGACATCTCGACGAAATCGACACCAGCCTGGCCCGTGGAGTTCAAGACCTCGACGGCAGCCAAGAAAAGACCGACAATCGGCATAGCGCCGAACAGACCGCGCCCAAGCAAAGCATGCTCGGCCGAATTTTCAGTTTCCTGGGCAGTATTCACGAGAAGTTCAATCATCTGTTTGAAAAACTTCGCGCCCGTTATGTGAACGGACTGCGCTGGTGCCTTGAACATCGCGGCGTTGTCTTCGCGGGCATGGGCGCGCTGCTGCTTGTTTCATTTTCTCTAGTTCCTTTTCTTGGCCGCGACTTCTTCCCGGCGGTCGATGCCGGACAGTTTCGATTGCATGTGCGCGCACCCGCCGGCACGCGACTCGAATCAACCCAGGAACGCTTTTTTCAGGTCGGCCACGCCATTCGCGATGTCATTCCTCCTAACGAAATACAGAATGTGCTTGATAATATCGGGCTGCCGACAAGCGGAATTAATCTCGCCTTTGGCGACAGTTCGACAATTAGCTCGGCTGACGGTGAGATTCTTGTCGCCCTCAATCCTAAACACAAACCGACTGCGCAATACGTGCGGATCCTGCGCGAAAAATTGCATCACGATTTTCCAGACATGGAATTCTTTTTCTCCGCACCCGACATCGTCAGCCAGATTTTAAATTTCGGCATTCCGGCGCCGATCGATATTCAAATAACCGGCCGCGACCCGAAAGGGTACGACATCGCGAATCAAATCAAAACGCGCGTCGCGCAAATTCCGGGCGCTGTCGATGTGCACGTGCATCAACTAGTCCACGGACCAGACTTACGAGTAAATGTCGATCGCACGAAGGCCGAACAGATCGGTCTGAGCCAAAGCAATGTCGCGCAGACCATGTTAATTTCGCTTAGCTCAAGCGGTCAGACCGCGCCCAACTACTGGCTCAATTTTCAGAACGGCGTGAACTACCAGGTCGCCGTGCAAACGCCGCAATATAAAATGGACACGCTGCAAGACTTGCAGAATACACCTGTTGTTGCTGCGAATTTGCCCCGCCCTGAGCTGCTCGGAAATCTCGCGACGATCGAGCGGCGCGAATCGCCGGTCATCGTGAACCATTACAATGTGCAGCCTGTTTTTGACGTGCTTGCCAACGTGCAAGCGCGCGATCTCGGCGGCGTGGCCGATGAAGTCAACAAAGTGGTAGACAGTTTCAAATCGAAACTGCCGCGCGGCACGTTTACGAGTATTCGTGGGCAGGTCCAGAGCATGAATAGCTCGTTCGCAGGTCTCGGCGGCGGTCTCATCTTTGCCATTGTCCTCGTTTACTTCCTGATGGTCGTGAATTTCCAATCGTGGACCGACCCGTTCATCATCATCATGGCCTTGCCCGGCGCGTTGTGCGGAATCATCTGGATGCTTTTTCTGAGCGGGACGACGCTCAATGTTCCCTCGCTCATGGGCGCGATCATGGCCATCGGCGTGGCCACGGCCAACAGCATTCTGGTTGTGACTTTTGCCAACGACGAGCGTTGCGCGCACGAAAATAAAAACGCTTTTGACGCTGCGCTTGCGGCGGGTTACACGCGGTTGCGTCCGGTGATGATGACTGCATTGGCCATGATCATTGGCATGCTACCGATGGCGTTAGGTCTGGGCGAGGGCGGCGAGCAAAATGCACCCCTCGGGCGCGCCGTGATTGGCGGTCTGCTCGTGGCCACCGTCACGACGTTGTTTTTTGTCCCGGTCGTTTATAGCTTGCTTCGCAAAAAAGAATTTACCTGTGACGAAGATGAACAGTTTGCGCGCCAGGAGCATGGCGATGCGGCGGAAGGAGGCGCCCAATGATCAAGACTGAAACTGACAAACGTCAAGGCAACGGCGCGCACGACGAAGATGCACAAGATCGAAAGGTAAAGCCGCGCAAACCGTTGCATCCACCGCTCCGAAACATTGCGGTTTGGGGGCCGATCGCAGCGGTCACATTCGTTGCCATTCTGGTCATACTTGGCGCGTGGCACCGTGTGAGTCAGCGTCGCGAGGAGAAAGATTTCGTCCAACGCACAACGGAACTCCAAGTCAATATCGCTACCGCGCAGCGCGACGCGCAGCCGAAAGAATTAATTTTGCCCGGAACTTTCGATGCCTTTAACCAAACAACAATCTTCCCGCGATCGAACGGTTACGTGAAAAGCTGGAAGGTCGACATTGGCGATAATGTGAAGGCGGGACAATTGCTAGCGGAGATTGAAGAGCCCGAAGTGGATCAACAACTGGCACAAGCGCGCGCACAGCAAGAGATAGCCAAAGTGACCGCCGATCGGTGGCGCGATCTGCTTGATAGAAAAGTCGTATCTAAACAGGAGTACGATCAAAACGAAAAAGCGTACGAGGCAGCCAACGCGAATTTGCAGCAGCTCGAAAAAATCCAGGGCTTCCAGCAGGTGGTCGCGCCATTTACTGGAAAAATCACGGCTCGGAATATCGATGTCGGCACGCTCGTGACGGCCGGCACCGGAAATTCCGGCACGCCGCTTTTCAACATGGTGCAGAGCGATCCGCTTCGCGTCTACGTGTTCGTCCCGCAAACCAATGCGGCTTCGATGCGTGAGGGGCTAAAGGCAAAAATTCTGGTGCAGGAACGTCCTGGACAGGATTTTGAAGGCACCGTGACGCGCACCGCCGGCGCGCTCGACCCTACTTCCCGAACGATGCAGGTAGAAGTACAGGTCCCCAATCATGATGGAAACCTTTACGCCGGCATGTACGGACAGGTTAAATTTCTGTTGCCCGACGACAATGCGCCAATCGTCGTGCTTACGAACGACAGTCGCATTCACTGGCAGAAAATTAGTGTCGGGCGCGATTTCGGCACGCAATTGGAAGTGCTCGATGGCCTGGCCGAGAATACGAAAGTTGTCATCAATCCGAACGACGATTTAGTTGAGGGCATCCAAGTCCAGGTGAAGCCGGCCGAGAAACCGAAGGCTGCGGTCGCGGAGACGGCCGCTTCTTCGCCAGCTCCTGAGGTGGCGAAGAAATAATATTCCCATCCTTGGCTCATCACGGTAGGAAATGCCGTGGCCAAAAATTTCAGGGACCTGTCGGAACAGGAAATCCTCGCGCTCGCGATCTCGTCCGAAGAAACAGATGCGCGCATTTACGCCGACTTCGCTGCGGGATTGAAAGCTGATTACCCCGCAACCGCCCAAATCTTTTTGGAAATGGAGGCGGAAGAGGATGAGCATCGCCGCAAACTGATTGAGGATTATCGTCGCCGCTTTGGAGAACACATCCCGCTAATCCGTCGCGA
>QHRO01000302.1 GCA_003220155.1 Verrucomicrobiota bacterium | reverse complement strand
GCGGGAAAGATCGACATCGTCGAGCAGACTGATCCAAACAACTATAAACCCTCAACTAAAGTTGACACAGCGGACGGCGCTCGCACCGGACTTCTTGTTCCGGAACGGGACACCTTGTTCGTAGCCGTTCCACATCGTGGATCACAACAAGCCGAGATTCGCTGCTATGCGATCGAGTGATTCATCCAGCTCGAAAGGTCGAGGCGATTCCTCATGGAATGTAAAGCTGGTAAAGCTCAGTGCGGTGGGTTCGCTCCTGATTTCTTTGAGCACTACGCGATTGGAAGGGCACAAGATCACCTCAGATTATGAAGTCACCCCAATCGCCTTGCCCGGTGCAAGCGGCGTTGTTGCACTCGACTATTTTGCCTACGATCACTCGACTGGGAAATTGTGGGTGCCGGCCAGCAACACGGGCAACGTAGATGTAATCGACGAGAATTCCGACGCTGTCTCACAGGTGTCTGGATTTAAGACGGGTGAGGTCGAGCTGCGCGGGCGAAAAGTTCCATTAGGGCCAACAGCGGTCAGCGTCGGGGATGGCGTCGTATATATCGGAAATCGCGGCGATTCGAGCTTGTGCGTCATCGACGCTCAGAGCCTCAAACGTGGAGAATGCCTGCAGGTCGCTCCGGCATCGGCGGGTCCCGGGGCAGCGCCGGACGCCGTTGTTTATGTTGCGGCGACAAAAGAGTTATGGATCACAACCGGCGCACCACCTATAGGAGTTCCCTCCGCTGATAAAGCTATACAGGTCTTTGATGTTTCGGAGCCGCGCCATCTTAAATTGAAATTGAAAATCCCATTGGATGGATCGGCTGAAGGCTACGCTGTCGACAATCAGCGCGGGTTGTTTTACACGAACATTGAAGAGGCGGGAAAGACGGTGGCGATCGACGTGCGATCCCACAAAGTTGTTGCCGAATGGAAGGTCCACGATGATTTGCAGGGATTAGCGTTAGATAGCAC
Organism: Verrucomicrobiota bacterium; assembly: GCA_003220155.1. Lineage (GTDB taxonomy): Bacteria > Verrucomicrobiota > Verrucomicrobiia > Chthoniobacterales > UBA10450 > AV69. Next base: position 5,783 of record QHRO01000302.1, on the reverse strand, counting down.
CCGAGGGTTTCTATTCGTCGCCTGCGGCGATCATGTTGTAAGTCTCGACGTTGGCCATGGCGGAAGAGTGATCGACTCGATCGTAACCGGTCCTAGTTTGGACAACATCGATTTTTCGAGTGACCAAAAACTTCTCTACGCCGCTGCTTCTGTTACTGCGACACTAAGTATCGTCGAAGTGGGTGACGACGGAAAATTTCATCTCAAGGCGTTAGTTCCCACGGTTAAAGGAGCGCGCGGTGTTGTTGCCGGCAAAGGCGAAACGGCATATCTGATTGATCCCGCTGAAGGACGTATCCTGAAGCTGATCCGGAAATAAGACAGCGCGCCCTCTCAGAGATGAGATCGCGCCGATGCTTTCGGGTCGAAGATCGCAAGCAGGGCGGGCAGCACGATAAGCACTAACGGCAGCGAAAAGATTAGGCCCGCGATAATGGCGATTGCCAGCGGTTGCTGCATGGCGGCGCCGTGACCGATCGCGAGCGCGAGCGGCATAAGCGCCAGGATGGCAGCGAACGCGGTCATTGAAATCGCGCGCATCCGATTAATCCCGGCGAGGATCAAGCGGTCGTCGCTGGCGGGCAACGAACGAAATTCCGAGTAATAGAAAATCGCGATCTCGGTGACGATACCCACAATCATGGTCATACCCATGCGCGAAGTAATGTTGAACTCGGTGCCTGTGACCCACAGGCCGAAAAACACTCCAGCCACGGCGAATATCGGGACCAGCAACATCGCGAAGGCAACGCGAAAACTTTCGTAAAGAAAGAGCAGGAGAAGAAAAATGAGAAGAATTGCTGCGATCAAAATGATGGTGAGACCGCGGAAGGCGATCTGTTGTTGTTCGTAAAGCCCGCCGAAAGTGTAGAGCACGTTGTTTGGAATGACGCCGGATTTGGTCAGAGTGCGTTTCACATCGCTAACCGTCGAGCCGAGATCGCGGCCACTGATGCGCGCAGTCACTGCGACCATGCGTTTGAGATCGTCGCGCATGATCTCGGGTTGGCCGCTCAACGGAATGAGAGTGGCCACTCGTTTCAATGGAAAGAGGTGACCATCCGGCGCGCGCAAAAGGAGATTGTCGATGTTGCGCATCGTGTCGCGAGCGTCCCGCGGAATCCAAACACGGACGCCGATTAGTTTCGGCCCTTGTTGAACATGCGTGGTCACGTTGCCTGTTAAAAAATCACTGAGCGCTTTGGTGACCGCCTCCGGGTCCATGCCTTCGAGCCCGGCCTTAACCCGATCGACTTGAATGTTGAGCGCGTCGCCTGCCGGAACAATGCCATTTTTTACTTCAACAACACCGCGAACTTTCGAAATCGTGTCGGCCACCTGTGGCGGCAACGTGCGCAGAAGTTGTTCGTCGTCGGAATAAAGCTTTATCTCGATCGGTTGCGGCACGCTGGTCAAGTCGCCGATCAAATCCTCCATCAACTGTAAGAGTTCGACCTGAAGACCGGGAATATGTTTTTCGATCTCATCGCGAACATCGTTCATGACTTCTTCGATCCCGCGGCGCGGAAATGGTTTTAAACGAACGAAAAAGTCGCCCGTGTTTGCTTCAGTGACGCCGCCGCCGAGCTGCAAGCCAGTGCGCCGAGAATAGGTCTGCACTTCCGGAGTTTCCTGTAGAACGGATTCCACGTGGCGCAGAAGACGATCAGTCTCCGCAAGCGAGGTACCTGGCGGCGAAATGTAATCGAGAATGAAGCCGCCCTCGTCCATTACCGGCATAAAACCGGAACCCACATTCTTGAACGCGACGAAGCCGATCAACAGGAGCGGAACCAAAAAGATGATCACAAAGCGCGGCTGGCGAAGAAGCCGCTGCATGTTTTCGCGATAAACTTCGTGCACGCGACGCGTGAAACGGCCGCGCTCCTCGACTTCAGCGTCTTTTCGTTTTAACAGGTTTGCGCACAGGATCGGAACGGCCAGCCACGCTACAATGAACGAAATGATAAGGCTTGCCGCCATTGTTAAGGACAGCGTTTTGAAAAACGCACCGGCGACACCGGAGAGAAACGCCAGCGGCGTGAAAATGATAATGGTGGCCGCGGATGAACCCGCCAGGGGGTTGGTGAATTCACTCGCGGCGCTTAACACGCGCGAGCGGGGATCGCCTTCACGCATGCCGCGAACGCGACGGACGATGTGTTCCACCATCACGATTGCATCGTCGATGATGAGGCCAACGGCAGCGGCCATGCCACCGAGCGTCATGATGTTAAAACTCATTTTCAGGACGTAGAGAAGAACGATCGTGGCAGCGAGCACAGCCGGAACAGTCAAAATTGCAATCAACGTGACCTTCCAATCCCGAAGGAAAATCAACAGAACGAAAGCGGCCAGAACCATGCCGATCAAGATCGCATCGCGCGTGCTGTGCTCGGACGCGATGATGAGATCGCTTTGGTCGTACCAGTCGGCGATCTTCACCCCATCAGGAATTTGTTTTCTTATCTCGCGCAACTTGGCCTTGATGCCACGCGCAATTTCCACCGTGTTTCCTGACGGCTGCTGATAAACCTGGAAAAGAACAGCGTCGTGGCCGTCAGCAGTCACGCGGACCCATTGTGGCTCAGCTGAGTGTTCAACCGTGGCGATGTCGTCGAGTAAGACCACGCCGTCGGGCGTCGAGCGCAGAACCGTGTGCTCGATTTGGTCGAACTTTCTGAAACGCGTGTCCGAAACAACGAGGTAAAGTTTGTCGTACTGCTCGAGCCGCCCGACGGCGACCAGAACGTTTGAGGCGGACAACGCGCTCGCGACTTCGGCCAGCGTCATCTTGAAGGATTGCAATTTGTCTGGATCGACAGTGACCCGGTACTCTTCGACGCGACCGCCTTGAACGCTGACACGCGCGACTCCGGAAACCGTGGAGAGCGCCGGACGCAAGGTATAGAGGGCGAGATCGCGCAGCTCGATGAGCGAATGCGAATCGGACGTTAGACTGTAGGCAATCACCGGAAACACCGTTGGATCCATACGCTCGACTTCGAACAAAGTGCCAGACGGCAGACTCGGAAGAATTTTGTTTACCTGTGACTGGCATTGAAGCATGGCCGAAACCATGTCCTCGCCCCAATTGAAATTGGCCGATATCTCCGAGGTGCCACGACTGGTTGTCGATCTTAAGTTGCGCACGCCGGGAATTGCGCGCACTGCCTCCTCGACCGGTGTCGTAACTTCTACTGTCATCTGTTCGGCCGGACGGTCGCCGGCATCGAGCGTGATGCGCACACGCGGAAAGCTCACCTGCGGGAAAAGCCCGACCGGCAGTGAAAAGCTGGCGACTGCGCCGGCAAGAGCGAGCGTACCGAGCAAAAATAAAATGGAACGCGCATGGCTGTGCGCCCACGCGGTGAAGCTCATTTTTTTATCTCAACGGCCATGCCGTCTTCCAGCTCGTAATTTCCTACGGTCACGACCGGATCCCCAGGATGTAGATCGTCGGCGAGCACTTGGAGTTCGTTTGAATTTTCCGCGCCGATTTTTACCGTGTGTTTCACCGCGCGATTATTTGCCACCGTGAAAACTTCGAACTCGCGTGATTCGTTAGGCAAAACGGCTGACCGCGGCACGACCAGCGCGTCTTTCTCAGTGCGCTGGATTTCGCCGCGGACGTAGCCATCTAATAACAGCTTTGTCGCTTCAGGCAGCGCGACGTAAACATCGACAAGTCGCGTCGTCGGATCGATTCGGCGCGTGACCAGACGAACTGTGCCTTGTACTTTTGCCGCGGTTGGATCGTTCACAGGCACAACCGTAATCGGCGCGCCCTCTTGCGCGGCCGAGAGGTCCTCCGCTTCCACGCCCAGTTTTACTTCGATCTCGTTCTCGGCAACGATCTCCACCAGCGGACCGCCAGCTGGAACAATCTGTCCATCTTGCGCGTCCACTTTGGCGATCACGCCCGAAATGTCCGAGTGGATGCGCTTATCGCCTCCCGCGCCGGCGCGTTGCAAAGCCGTGAGCTGCGCCTCTGCGTCGTGCGCAGTTTTTTCCGCGGCGCTCAGCTCCTGATTTGTCGCGAGTTTTAGATTGAAACGCTCCTGTGTCTGCTTGAGTTCCTTCTGCGCGGCCTCCGCAGCGTTTTTGGCCTGTTGAAACTGCACTTGCGCTGGCCGGGCGCGACGAGAACGTGGCGCACGCGCGTTTCAAAAGCGATTGAAACTGAGTGCGTCTTGCCGGGTTGCGCGACCACGCTTCCGTAAACGATCACTTTTTCGATGATGCTTTTTCGTTCCACTTTCGCGACTTGCACTTGCGGAACCGGGCCGGTCTTTGTCTCTTCCTTTCCAATGCCGAATCGCTGGGCAACCCAGACAAGCCCGCCAATAATCAATACGATCGCGAGCAAGCCGATAATGATTTGTTTCTTTTTCATCTGGGCTGTAACGCTCTGTTCATCGGTAGATAGCGTCCGGAAGCAATCTCCAGCACCGTGTGCGCTTCGAGCAATTGTTCCTGAAGCTTGATCAATTGAATTCGCTTTTGTAGCAAGTTACTACGGGCAGTATAATAACTTAGGACGTCAGCGTTCCGCTGCTCGACCGCGGTTTGCGCGGAGCTAACCAGCTTTTCCAGCAGCGGCAGCGCTTCTTCCGCGGCAGCGATTTGCCGATTCAACGAGCGAACATCAGCAATCGCCGCCGCAATATCGGAACGCGCCTCAAATACGCGCTGATTGTATTCATCACGCAGTCTTTGGCGCGTGGCGCGCTCGGTCGCAATAACGCCTTGGTTGCGATCGAAAATCGGCACATCCACCGCGATGTTGAAACCGGTCGTTTTAACGTTCGTGGTATCCGTGGCTTTGGTAAGCGCGACCGACATCTTTGGGAATTGCGCGAGAATCGCGGCGCGCACGGTCGCATCCTGGCTCTCGAAACCGCGCTGCAATCCGAGCAGATCGAGTCGGCGTGATTCCAAATCGGAAATTAGTTTGCGTTCGTCGGGAGGTTCGAGGCGCACCGGCAAAGTCAGACCGGCACGTAACGCGATCCTGATTTCAGGTTCCGCTCCCAGTATTCTGTTGAGGCCGAGACGTTGCTTTTCGAATTCCTGTTCGAGCCCAAGCATAGTCGCGCGCGACTCCTGACTCGCCGATTCGGCCGCCGAGAGATCCAGCACCGTTTTCTCATGCGCATCCACCGCTTTCCGCATCGCCTCCGCACTCTGCTCCAGGCCGCCAGTCGCTTCGCGCGCGCGTCCGACCTGTGCATCCAAACCGAGGACGCGGTAAACGGCAGTGCGTGCGTTCACCGCGATCTGCCATTCTTGCCAGGCGACGTCCAAGTCCACCGATTGGAAATTTTTCCGTGCCGCAGTTTGCTTCGGCAAAAACGGAATGAGTGCGCTGAATTCCCAGCCGGCGCTGAAGCTGTAGCCGTCTCTCGTTCCAGCGGTGCTGCCGCCGGTGACAAAGTCGCGCGCGTACGAAATCACCGGATTGGGCAAAATTCCAGCCTGGATCAATTGCGCAACCGCCAGTCTGCGGCGATCACGAATTGCTCTCAACGCCGGATTCGAATATAGCGCAATCGTTGCCGCATCATCCGGCCCAATCCCGCGGCGAAGATCGACAGCTAGCTGTTCCTGCAAATGATTTTGGAGACGCGAGGCCGGAACTCGGAAAATCTTCTCGTCTGAAGTCGCGGCCAGGACCGGAAGCTCCGCGCCGAGGGCAGCGATGAATATTGAAATACCAAATACACTGAGCCGCCATGTCTGCAGCTTGATGTTCGAAAGGCGCACGGTACGGGAGCTTGGGG
>QHRO01000301.1 GCA_003220155.1 Verrucomicrobiota bacterium | reverse complement strand
ACTGGAGCTCGGGGGCGATTCAATTCGGGAAAAAAATGTGCCGGAAGGCGTGCTGGTATTTCGAATTGAAGGTCCGTTTTTCTTCGGCGTGGCGGAGAAGCTCGAGTCCGCCCTCGCGCGCGCTTTGCGTGTGCCGCGGATCGTGATTTTTCGAGTGCGCGCGGTGCCGGCAATTGATGCCACCGGATTGCACGCGCTCGAGATTGCGCTCGAAAAATTTCATCGCAAACGCACCCAACTTCTCCTCAGCGGCGTGCAACCCCAGCCGATGAAAGTGCTGTTTCATTCCGGCTTCGTAGATCGAATCGGTCTCGACAATATCTGCGCCAACATTGACGCCGCACTTGAACGCGCCCGCGAAATTCTACAGGGTAACTCATAAAAGCCGCGTGGGAACCATCGATGCGACGCTACGTTGCGTTAGTGAAGGAGGCGCTTCGGCCCCGGTGAGGTGCGCTGTTGCATCAACGGGCAAGATGCCCGTTGGCCCCCACAGCGAAGATGGCCGTGCTACGGACGCGCTTGGATCAAAGCGTCCCGGTGGTATTTGAGAGCGTGATGTTTTCAATAATCACCGCAGGCGGCTGATTAATAGCGAAAGCCACGGCCTCGGCGACATCGACGGCCGACATCATTTGCTCGCGTGGCCATTCACCGGAAACAGCATTCCAGATATCGGTATCGGTCGCCGCCGGGTAAATGTTCAACATGCGCACTTTGCGCGAACGCAATTCTTCACGAATGGCAGTGGATAATCCTTCCAGGGCAAACTTGCTCCCGCAATACGCGCTCCAGTTTGGATAAGCGGTCTTTGCTGCGATGGACAAAATATTGACGATGCTGGAGCCCGGCGGCATCCGCGGCACGAAATGTTGGATCAGGAAAAATGGTGCGGTTACGTTCACGCCGATGGTTTGCTCCCATTCCTCACGCGTGATTTCGGCAAATGGTTTTACCACCGCGATGCCGGCGTTGTTGACCAACAGATCAATCGGCTTATGCCCGACCTCGGCCACCAGGTCATCCATGCCGCGGAAGTGTGCGAGATCGTGAATCAATTTTGCCGTCTTTCCGCCGCTCTTTTCCACCGCCCGACAAGTCTCGGCCAGGGCAACGGTGTCGCGCCCATGCAATAACAACATCACATCTGGCGCGGCGAGCTTCATCGCGATGGCGCGGCCGATGCCGCGGCTGGCGCCAGTGATGAGGTAACGTTTCATCTTTTGGGAGCGATCTTGCATTCAGGGGACGCCGAAGAGAAATTACTAAAAAGCTTCGTCTTTGAAGTGACGCTGGCCTTTCATCGCCTTGGCATACTCATCCTTACTCAGGATGTTTTCGTCCAGTTGCATGTCAGTCCGGCAGAAATTTTTGAACCACGCTTCGATGCGCTCTTTGCTCTGCATCACTTCTTCGGTGAGATAATTTGCATCGATGTTGATGCAAATCGCGCCGACAATGCCGAAGTCCTTTCGCAAAATCGGAATGGTAGTGCACTTGAATCTGCGCGCGCCGATATTCAACTTGTAGTTCAGCTTGTCCTCGTGCAGGAGCTGGCGCTTCTTCAGATCGATCAGCAAGTTGGTCGTGCCATCGCGCAGCTGCCTGCCGGTAACGTTATTTTCCAGCGCAATGAGCGAGTGCGACGGGTCAGCGAGGTTGTGAAGCAAGATCTCGATGCCGGAATTCGGAAACGATTTTCCGATCAAACGAACAATCCGGACGTAATTTTCCAAATACTCGCTCGTGTCGTCGGCGATTTTCTTGCCGTCGTATTTCTCGAACAGCCTGGCATAGACTTTTTGCTCCGAAGGTTCGAGCTGGACGCGCGCATTGTTTTGCTCCCCGATAAAAATCAATTGTCGCGCTGCGGTGTAGTCGTTGTTTTTGAGAAAATAGTGCATCCCGAGGCGGAAATCCTTGAGGTTGAATTCGGGGAAGTTTTCGCGGTTGATCGTGAACGGGTAGAAATCGTAGTCCTCGAGATTGCGACCGTACTTGCGTCGTTCCTTGTATTTTCCCCAAAGAAAACCGGCGGCCAGCAGGACGAGCGAGGCGATGATCGACGCAATTACATTGACGGTAAGGTCGCCGCTGAGTCCCTTGATCATATGCGTCTAGAACGTAGAGCGAGCTTTGCTTTGTTGAAAGCCCTTAGCGTGGCAGGCGGCGGGGGCACGTTTCTAACCTGTGCGGCACCAGCATCAGTATTTGGCGGAGCAAATGTGCTAGTGCGGAGGGACGCACTTCTGTGCATCCAGACATGTAGAAGCATGTCCCTCCATAGACTTGCCGCGCCGAGTCCTGGATGCACAGAAGTGCATCCCTCCGTATAAGTTGGCCCCACACTTAAGACGGTTGTGCTACGTTCTGCGCACAGTAAAACGATTGTTCGCTGTTTCCCATAATCGCAAGCGCACCAGACGTTGCTGAAGGGCGTTATCGATTTTCGGCCAAAGCGCACGCACAATGTTTTCGCCGGTGGACGGCTTATCGCGAAATTCCTTGGTCTCGAGGTCGAGATGTTTATCGCGCCAGGGCGCGATCGCCTGTCTCAGAGCGCTGCGCAGTTCCTCAAAATTCGCCAGCGCACCTGAACGCTCGTCATATTCACCGCCAACTGTCGCCTCTGCAACGTAGCGATGGCCGTGGCCGCGAGGGTTGTTGCATTTACCAAAGAGCTCCGCGTTCTGCGCATCGGAAAACGAAAGCACATGCAAACGATGCGCGGCGCTAAATGGTTCACGCATTCCCAGGAACATTCCACCATCCCTCCAAGCTTCCGCGAAAAAATCATTGCGTTCATGCAAACGAACTCGAGATAACGGCAGTTGATTGGATCCGCTTTGAAGAATAAAGCGCGACAACGATTCGGTCGTGATCGGCTTCCCACGCAATGCATTGACATCGCGATTCAAGTTTTTGTGATCGAGTTGAATCCGGAGTAAACGAATCAATGCCGAGATTTCTTCCTGCGTCCCAAGGGCCGGTTCTGGTGGAACCGAGTCGGCGCGAAGAGTAAGTCGAGCCCGATAATTGTGACCGTGCTCGCCTGTGGAAACACCGAAGAGTTTTTCATTCTCGGAGGCGCTTAGATGCGGAGAGATTGTTCGGCGCGCGGCGGAGAAATCGAACCAGTAATTTGCTTCAACCGGGCCGTCAGCATAAGCGGTCGCGCTGCGTTCCGGAGTTTCCCGCAGGTGCACAGCAACAAGCCGGGCCGGAGCGCCGCCAAAAAGCGGTGCGACATCATCGAGAAGTTGCCGACAAATATTCT
>QHRO01000300.1 GCA_003220155.1 Verrucomicrobiota bacterium | reverse complement strand
TAAGAAACGTGCAGAGAAAGACGCGCTTCGGCGGCGTTGAAGCCATAAGGCCGAGCGCGGCTGGATCAGCAGAATGCTCCGCTGGTCGCCACGGAAGCAAACAACTCGTTAGGTCCGGTGTAGCAACAGCGACGAGCAGTGAGGCCGTGGCGTCATCCTTAACAAGTGGTTGTGACGACGGCCGAGCCTTATTCTTCTCTGCTTCAGCGCAGCAAGCCTTGTTCGGACAGCTGCCTTGCTTGCAAGCCTGGCCAATTGGCGGACTCGACGCCGGGCAGGCGGACGCGGGCAATCGAACGGCGCTTACGAAAAGCGTCGTCACCATGAAGGCGGCCAGCATCAACCGGTTTAACATTGCCTGAGCTTATAGCACAAGACACACCCACACGCTATTTGTTCGGAATTTGCCCGCCAGTCCGGCTCGGACTGAGGAATCTCTGACTTACTTCCTTCGAAATTAGAGATGTCTCGACTGCGCTCGACATGACAAAAGGCCACCCGGCAATTGGAAGCAGCTAATCACCGCTGCTGGAGTCCAAGCCTACAATAGGTAAAGCTTTATAGCTTCGGCCGCATTCACAATTGGCCAAATCGCCACTGCCGCGATGATGGCGAAGAGAATCGATTCCACCACCAAAAAGCGGACATGCTCGGTCCCGAAATAATCCCGGCTGATATCGCGAATGGAGCGACGCCGTAGTAATGCGGCTTTCCTGATGCGACCAACAGTGATGATGTTTGGCAAGATCATGAGGAGCAAAACTCCGGCGCGTTTTTTCGCCTGTCATGTCACGAAGAGTGAAAAGCAGGTGACGATTACGTAACTACTTGCAAAATAATGAACAATTATTGGCTTGAATTGTCAGGTTGAGCCTCTTCGACTCTCGCTCAGAGCCGGCCCGACGAAACATTTCTGACTGTTTAAGTAGAGTAAATCGATTTTAACTTTGGCGAGCAGCGTGACACTGCCCCCAAACGATCCCGACTATAACATGAATGCACTGGCGGCGGAACATTGTGGCCGGCATTGAAATACCGGTGTCGGTTCAAAGCAAAGCGCGCTGAGAATCAGACCCAGTGCGCTCTTTGATTACCTAGCCTGCTGCGGCAGTTACTTGATAGGGACAAACCCGACTTGCTCGACTATTTTCTGACCTTCGGGGGCGACGGTGAAATCGATAAAATCCTTAACCACTCCGGTTGGGTTGCCATTAGTATAGAAAAAGGTAGGCCGAGCGTAGGGATAGCTTTTTGCCAGGACACTTTCTTTCGAAGGGGAGGCTCCGTCGATTGGCAATATCTTGATCCCGCTGGCTTTGGTATAAGCCAGGCCGACATAGCCCACTCCATTTGGATTCTTGCCGACTTCCTGCGCAATTTGCTCGTTGCCCGCGAGCTTTTGCGAATCCTGCGCGTAGTCGCGCTTCTTCATTGCTAGTTCTTTAAACTCCGCGTAAGTGCCCGATGAGGTATTCCGGGTATAAACGGAAATCTTTCCGCCGCTGCCGCCAACGGCGCTCCAATCAGTAATTTCACCAGTAAAGATTTGTTCTACCTGCTTTTTCGTAAGGCCCTTGATCGAACTAGCAGTATTAACGATGACCGCAATTCCATCATAAGCGACAATAGTTTCCTTCAGCCCGACCCCTTTGGCTTTGGCATTACCGATCTCTTCCGGCTTGGCTGGCCGGCTCGCCATTCCAATCGCCGCTGTCTTATCAATTAACGCGGCAAAACCAGTGGCCGAACCTTCGGCTGCAATATCAAACGTAGTTCCGGGATGCTGGGACTTAAATTGCTCCGCCAACTGCGGAACGAGCTTGGCCCCGAGTGTATCCGAGCCCTTGATTACGAGGCTCTCCGCCCGCGCCAGAAGAGTGCCGACCGTGAAAGCGATAAATGTGAGAAGTAGTTTTTTCATTTTTGTTAGTTGGTTGTGTTGTTGAAGCCGGCCGCGGCTTTCGCAGTCAGCCGAAAAGCTTCTGGATTTAGAACATCAGCTGTAGACGTACAATGACCTCATTGAATTGATCATCGCCAAACTGCGGATTCGCTTGCCGGAAATCCGACCAGGTGTGAATGTAATTCGCCATTAGCTTGATATCATCGCCGTGGATGTAGTAGTTGAGGCCGCCGGTAATGGAGTGAATACCGTCGTTGCCCATTTGTCCCGGATTTAAGTCCTCCCATCTGACGACGGCTTGAAGCTTCTTCGGGATCAGGAAGTAAGCTGCCGTTACGTAGAACCCGTTCGTTGTGAAGTTGGCGAACCCTGGAGGTACCCCGTTCACGGTGCGACCGTTTACTTTTTCTTGAAGGTATTCACCGATTAAATCAAACGGACCCAGGTTGAACCACGCTTCCACACTCCACGCGGTTCTTTCATCCGCGCCGGGGAGCGTAAACGGAGAGAGAGAGCCGTCGCTATTTACCAATAGATTCAATGTTTGCGAGATATTTGTTCCCTTGTCATCGCGACTGTTGAGCACGTCGCCGCCGAGCTTGAGACTGGAATCCTGGCCGAAGACTTTGCCTTTGAACGGCATGAGCTCCAGCCGGCCGACATACATGAAGTTATTGTTGTCGTTGTTGCTGATGTTGCGGCCGTTGCCGTTGAAGATGCCTCCGTAATACGTCAGCAAATCCTTCTGCTCGGGCCAAACGTTGGTGAACGGTTTTCCCCAGAGCTGAATGCCGATCTGCCGCTCCGGCGTGATCGCACCCGTAGGCAAACTGCGCTCGATGAGGTATAGCGAGGTGTCCGGCGTGAGCTGTTCCAAACCGAATGGCGCTTTCCATTGACCGACCTTGATCTGCGCCTCGGGGAATTGGTGCCAGTTGACGAAAATATCGGTGCCCTCGAACGCTGTGCGGCTCGAGTTAAGTCCGTCGCTCTGCTCAAAGTCGCCTTCGATCTTGAAGTCGAATTGCTCCGCAAATTCGCCGGCGAGATTGATGCGGGCCCGGCGCAGACGGAAACGGTCCTTCAGCGCGGTCTGACCAAAGCGACCTTCGAACGCGGAGACATCGCCGTCCTCGAAATTCACTTGAATGAATCCGCCGATCGTTAGTTTGATTTCCGACCCGCGTGCTTCGGCGTAAACCTTTGGTTTCTCCTCCGCAGCAACGGTT
>QHRO01000299.1 GCA_003220155.1 Verrucomicrobiota bacterium | reverse complement strand
GCGATCCACTGTAACACGCCCGAATGCTCATCGTAGGCAACTTCGAGCCAGTGGAAAGCTTCTTCTTTGTCGCCTAGCGCCGTCGAAACTGCGGCGATCAAAGGCGCCGAGACGTATCGTTTGTCCCTCGCTTGCACAAGCTGCGCAAGAATATTGCGCGCCTCCATCTCGCGGCCCATGCGCGTGTAGGTGATGGCAAGACCGCTACTCGGCACATGCGTTGCCTCCTGGGCTTTGGTGTAGAGCGCAATCGCTTCAGGGAAATTGCCTTTCTCGCGATACGCGGCGGCCAGAACCGAATCCAGATAAAAGTAATTTGGATCGAGCTGAAGGGTTCGCTGCCCTTCCGTAATCGCGTCATCGATGCGGTCGTTGGCCAGGTACGCGGCGGTGGCAACGTAGCTGATGATAGGCGAGACCGGGTCCAATTTTTCAGCGTCGAGTACAAACTGGAGCCCTTCTTTTAATTCGCCTCGGAAGAGAGGTAGCAGCGACAGGAAGAAATGAGCAGGCGCTGAGTTGGGATCGAGCTGGAGAGCGTGTTGCAATTCCGCGTTCTCGCCCGCCAGGTCCCAGTCGAGGACGCGTTTCGCTTCGCTCAGGTAGCAATGCGCTTCGGCATCTTTCTCATCGAGCGCGATCGCCTTTAAGGCTGCCTCTTTTGAGGCCGGGTAAGCCTCGAGTGGTTTGACGTAGACGTCGGCCAAAAAATACCAAACCTTGGCAATCCCAGTCCAGGCACGCGAGAATGTCGGATCTTTCTCGAGAGCACCTTGAAAAAACCGGAGCGCCCTTCGCAAATCCTCTTCGCTGCTCTTGTTCGAGAAATAAAGGCCTTGCAGATAAAGATCGTATGCCTCTGTGTTCCGCTGTTCGTGAACGGGAAGGGAGACGGCAAGCTTGATCTTGAGCGCTTCAACAATTGCGCGACTTATTTCATCCTGCAGCGCGAAGACGCCTTGCAGTTCGCGATCGTACGTTTCCGACCAAAGATGAAAACCGGAGCGGGCATTAATCAATTCGGCGGTAACACGAACGCGATTACCCTCGCGTCGCAAGCTTCCTCCAAGCACATTCGCAACGTTTAGCTTTTTCCCAACCTCACTCGCGGCGACGCCCGTTCCTTCGAATGAAAATGACGAGGTGCGGCCAACGACACGGATCCCCTCAACTTTCGCCAGCGTGTGAAGAATTTCCTCGCTTACGCCTTCGCAGAAATATTCCTGATCCTTTGCCTGGCTAAGATCAAGGAATGGTAGAATCGCGATACTTTTTTCAGGAGGATTAAACTGGGATGCCCGGGAGAGTTCGTCACTTTTCCAAACGATCCAGCCGGCTGCCGCCGCCAAAGCAACCACGGATGCTGCCAAAAGCGCGCTGGTTGGATTTCGCCGCACCCACTTTCTACCACGGGTGATGAGTCGCTTGGGGTCTTTCTCGAGACACTTGAGGCAAATCGTTGAGAGATCGCGATCGATCTTCGGATTCAGCAGGCGCGGCTGTCGCGGGTCCGTATCCAATAATAATTTAATGGTCTCGTAGGTTGTTCCTCCAGCAAAGGGCGGTTGACCCGTCAGCAATTGGTAAAGTACGGCGCCAAGGCCGTATACATCCGTCGCGCTCGTGAGCTGGGCGTTGTTTCCCACGGCTTGTTCTGGTGCCATGTAACTAGGCGTGCCCAGCACTTCCATCGTGCGCGTGACAGTGCTCTCCGTCTCGACCAGTCGTGCCAGCCCGAAGTCAGTGAGATGCGGTTCACCTTTTTGATCAAGCAGGATGTTTCCTGGTTTGATGTCACGATGAAGAATGTGGTGCTCGTGCGCGTAATGAACAATGCGCGCCACTTTAGCGATTAGTTCAACGGCGCGCCGGATTGTTATCGGCTCGCGCCTTACTACATCGTCCAGTTGGCCACCTTCGACCAGTTTCATGCTGAAGTAGCAGGAGCCATCGCGCTCGCCGACTTCGTGGATTGGAACGATGCCGGGATGCTCTAAACTAGCTGCAGCTTCGGCTTCCAAGCGGAAACGTTTAAGGTGTGCTTGGGTAGCCCAATGTCCCAGACCAATTACTTTGAGAGCTACGGTGCGATTTAGACTTTTCTGGTGGGCGCGATACACCACACCCTGACCGCCACGACCGATCTCCTCGAGCAATTCGTAGTCACCAAAGTTGGCCAGCGTCTTTGCCGGACGTGGAGCCTTTTTAACACGGAGCGCAGCATTCGCATCACTCGATTCAACATTTTCAACGGGGGCGCAGTCGTCACCAGGGGCTACCGACGGGTGTGCGAGGAGATCAAGGCCTGTCTCGAAGAGGCAAGCGGTGCAAAGTCCTTCCGGTGCGTCGGCGAAAATCTCCGCTCCGCACTTTCGACAAAGTCTAAGTACGCTGCTCATCATGGGGCGCCTTTTATCTCGATGGTTGGCATCGGAAGAACGTTCATAAGAATTGTCCGCCAAACACGCCAAATGACGCCAAAACCTCAGAGGGAGATCGGTTCATCAGATTCCGGTTTGGACCGCGTCTTCGCGATCCGCTCATATTGCAACTTAGGGTAATGGCCGAAATTGACGAGAAGGCCAAGCTCAAAGCTGCCGACTTTCAGGTAATTGAGAACTTGAGCTCGATGCTCGTCAGTGAGTTCAATTACCGCCTTTAGCTCGATGATTATTTTGTCGTAGCAAACAAAATCAGCGAAATATTTTTGGCTAAGGATTCTGCCTCGATACTCCAGGGGCAATGCTGGCTGCGCGATTGCTGGAATGCGGCAATACTCGAATTCAATGCCGAGACATTCTTGGTAAACAGGTTCGTAAAAGCCGCAGCCCTTGTCTTTGTAAACTTCGAAGCAAGCGCCAACAATGGCATAACATTCATCTTTGAAGATGAAGTCAGGCGCTAATTTTTTCGGCGTCATTTGGCGTGTTTGGCGGATTCATCAAAATCTCATACGTTACGCTCGCAACACAGCGATCAAATGGCGCAGCTCATCTTCGATATCGCTGGCAATGGCAACAGTGTGGCTGATTTCCTCTCGCAATAAAACCTGGTAACGGTGGCGAAATCGATAGAGGGCTTGCCGAACTGCATTCTCCGTCATACCTAAGTGTGCAGCGATCTCCGCCCGCGACGGCGCTCCTGGTTCGTCCGGAAGCAATTGTTTCAGCCAATCAAATAACGCGGCATTGCCTGCGGTCCGGTATTCATCCTTTAATCGCAGCAACACCTGCTCCATGAGAGTCGAGGCCCAGCGGCGCTCATAAACCCGATCGGCGCTGAGAGGATCTGCTAGTTCGATCTCGGCGCGCTCGATCGCGCTGAGTCCTTCTAGCGACACCAGCCGTTGTCCTTTGCCGCGCTTGACCGCCATCGCACGACGCTGCTCGCTGGCGAGGAAATGTTTCACTGATGTGAGCAGGTAAGAACGCAGGCGTCCTTTTTCCTTGCGAACAGCATCCAGGTCGCGGCGTTCCAGCAGCAGCGCGAAAAAGCCTTGGGTAAAGTCTTCTGCTTCTTCGATTCCGACACCCTGTCGCCTGATGAAGCTGTACACAGGTCGCCAATAGGTGCGACAAAGTTTTTCTAGCGCATCCTGTGCTGCGGGCGACGGGCCCTGCGCCTCCAGCACCACGCTCCAGTGAGTGGTGGCAAATACGGCCGCTCCGTTCTCCCGCCTCAGGCCGGTTGGACTGATCCCACTTCCTGAAGCGCCACCCTCATTAGCAGACACAGCTGCAATCCAAGTGAAAAGTCACGCGAAAATCAAGATTGCATCGGGGGCAAGCGAAAATCTAGGTCAAGCCTAAGCGGGCCGCCTGCAATCCCAGAGGCTTCGCAGCCGACACGGCTGCCTCTACAGCTGCTATCGCTGGAATTGAGGGTTGGACGTTGAGCCGTGGGCATTTCGCCGGTATGTTTCGTTAAAGATGCGGATCCTCGGCTTCTCCATCCTGGCCACGCTGATTGCGACCAGTTCCCTTCGCGCCGAGCCTGCGGCCGAGCAACAGGTACGCGAAGCGATCAACGCACCCGACCTCACAGTGGTGCATTTGTGGGCGCCGTGGTGCTCCAATTGTCAGGCGGAACTGAAAAGCGGTGGCTGGTTGAAAATGGCGAAGGAAAATCCGAAAACAAAGTTCATTTTTGTTTCCGTTTGGAACAACGGCAATGAGGGGCGCGCCATGCTGGAGAAATTCGGACTGACCAATCAGGCAAATGTGACCATCACGGCTGACCCCGGACCACGGACGGGCGACTCGAAAATCAAGCAATTTGCCGGTCTTCCGCTTTCCTGGATTCCCACAACCTGGGTTTACAAAGGCGGCGATCTCCGTTACGCCTTAAATTACGGCGAAATGCGCTTTCCCGTGCTTGAACAGTTCCTGGCAGACAGCGAGTCGGAGTGGTCGCACAAAGGCGAACCGAAACTGGAAGAATGACGACGGCAACACTTTCACCCAAAAGCGCCAAGGTGAAATTCCGTTTAGCGGGCGACGCGCAGCCGCTGATTCTCCTGCCGGTGCGAGTGAATGGGGAGGGCCCATTTGAATTTATTTTAGACACGGGCGCGGGCACCTCGCTGCTTTCATCCGACCTGGCGAAAAAGCTGAACATCAAAATCATCAGCACGAAAGAAGGACAAAGCGCTGGTGGAAAAATTTCGGTCTCGCTGGCCACGGTCGATTCGCTTGCCGTCGGACAAGTAAAGCTCGACGACGTCGATGTTGGGATTGTCGATCTTGATAATATTGCGAAAACGATCAGCACGAAGATCGATGGCGATATCGGCTATAATTTTCTAAAGCATTTCCGTATCACGATCGATTATCACAATTGTGAGATTCGGTTCGATGAGCCGAGGCGGATCGAGCGCCTCGGAAGATCAGCCAAGACGGAAGTCCCGATGCGATTGGCGAGTCTGGCCAAGCCGCTCCTGCTGGTGCAGGTGCATGCAAATGGCCACGGGCCATTTCAATTCGCCATCGACACGGGCACATCGACGACCGCGATTGCACCGGAGCTGGCGCAGCAACTCGGCCTTGAGGGCTCGCCCGTCGGTCCGCTTACCACTGGTGGCGCGCAGGTCAATGTTACCGCCGGCACCTTGGAGTCGTTCCAAGTTGGTCGCGCGCGAATCGACGATCTCGTCGTGGTCGTCGCCGATTTCTTCTCCATGCTCAGTCAAGCCGTTGGCGCCAGGCTCGATGGCATTGTCGGCTACAATTTTCTTCGAAACTTCAGGGTCGTGATTGATTACCCGGGCGAGAAATTTCGTTTGGAGTAAACGATGATCACAACCCTGATCCCGGCGCAAAAATCGACTGAACGTCCTCCCGCGATTCTCTCGCTCATCGGCGACACCCCGCTCGTCGAAGTAACCCGGATCGACACCGGGCCGTGCCACCTTTTTTTGAAGTTAGAAAATCAAAATCCAACTGGCTCGATCAAAGATCGCGTCGCACTGGCGATGGTGGAGGCGGCGGAACGGGATGGCCAGCTGGGGCCCGGCGGCACAATCATCGAAGCGACTGCCGGTAACACGGGACTGGGACTCGCTCTAGTCGCAGCGGCGAAAGGTTACCGCATAATTCTCATTATACCGGACAAGATGTCGCAGGAAAAAATCGCGCACGTCCGCGCCCTCGGCGCCGAGGTTCGGCTGACGCGCTCCGATGTGACGCGAGGACATCCGGAATATTATCAGGATGTGGCGGCGCGGCTCGCCAGCGAGATTCCAGGCGGATTTTACGTGAATCAGTTCGGCAATCCGGCCAATCCGCTGGCGCATGAACGTTCTACCGGTCCCGAGATTTGGGAGCAAATGCGACACGACGTGGATACGATCGTGGTTGGGGTTGGTTCCGGCGGAACCCTAACGGGACTTGGACGGTTTTTTAACCGGGTGAAGCCGCGCCGCGGAGTGGAAATGGTGCTGGCCGATCCGACCGGCTCGATCCTTTACGAATGGGTGAAGACGGGAAAGCTGGTCGAGTCTGGTAGCTGGGCGGTGGAAGGAATTGGGGAGGATTTTGTTCCGGACAACGCTGACATGTCGTTCGTGACTGAAGCCTTTGAGATTGACGATTCCGATAGCTTCGCCACCGCGCGAGAGCTTTTGCGCAAGGAAGGAATTCTTGCCGGCTCATCCACCGGAACGTTGCTGGCGGGCGCCCTTCGATATTGCCGACAACAAACCAAACCAAAACGGGTAGTCACCTTCGTTTGCGATAGTGGCAATAAATATCTCTCGAAGATGTTCAACGATGTCTGGATGGCGGAACAAGGTTTCACCATTCGGCCAATGCATGGCGATTTAAGCGATCTGATTTTGCATCGTTACGAAGCAGGCGAAGTCGTAACCATCGGGCCGACCGACACCCTCCTCACTGCCTTCAAACGCATGTGCCAGGCCGATGTCTCGCAGTTGCCGGTGGTGGACGAAAGTGGTCGCGTCGTGGGTATCATCGATGAATCGGACATCCTGGTGAAAGTGCATCGCGACGCCTCGCATTTTAATTATGAAGTCCGGCAGGCGATGACTGATCAATTGGAAACATTGCAGCCGGATGTGAAAATCGATGATCTGCTGGGCGTATTCGATCGCGGTCGCGTCGCGATTGTCATGGACGGCGACAAGTTTCTTGGCCTCATTACCAGAAGCGATCTCCTTTCCTATCTGCGCCGGCATATGCCGAAGTCGCCGGTCGAACGCGAGTTTAGCTGACGCGACATCCGAGCTGTCCTGTAGCGGCGGTCTATGACCGCCGAAATTTACGCGAAACGGCGGTCATAGGCGGCCGCTACAGAAGAATTCTACTTTCGAAACGACGGGGCGCCTGGCCCTCGAATTGAATTTCCTCATCTGTGAAATCCGCGTAATCTGCGGTTCACCTTTTTTCGATGAAGAATTACGACATCGCTACTCGCACCATTCACGCCGGACAGGAACCCGACCCTTCAACCGGCGCGATCATGACGCCGATTTACGCGACTTCGACTTACGTCCAGGAAAGCCCTGGGAAGCACAAAGGCTTCGATTACTCGCGCTCAATCAATCCGACACGGCTGGCTTACGAAAAATGTGTCGCTGATCTGGAAAGCGGCACGCGCGGTTGGGCCTTCGCCTCCGGGCTCGCAGCCATGGCCACAGCCCTCGATGCCCTCGATAGCGGGTCGCACGTTGTCGCAAGCGACGATCTTTACGGCGGAACATTCCGGCTTTTCGAAAAAGTCCGGCGTCGCTCTGCCAATTTAGATTTCACCTTCGTCGATCTCACTGACGCGTCGAAGTTCGAAAAATCGATCAAGCAGAACACTCGGATGGTTTGGATCGAAACGCCGAGTAATCCGTTGCTAAAGATCATCGACATCGAGGCCATCGCGAAGATTGCGCGCGAAAAAAAGATCATCAGCGTTTCTGATAACACCTTTGCTACGCCCTGGATTCAGCGACCGATCGAATCCGGCTTCGACATGGTGATCCATTCCGCCACGAAATATTTGAACGGGCATTCCGACATGGTCGGCGGCGTCATTGTTGTCGGTGAAAATAAGCAACTGGCCGATCAGATCGCGTTCCTGCAAAATTCGGTCGGCGCAATCGCGGGACCCTTCGACAGTTTCCTGGCGCTCCGCGGATTGAAAACATTGGCGCTGCGGATGGAACGGCATTGCTCGAACGCGCTGGAAATCGCACGCTGGCTCGAGGAACACGCGCAGGTAAAATCGGTCCATTATCCCGGGCTCAAAACGCATCCGCAGCACGATCTCGCGCGCCAGCAAATGCGCGGGTTCGGTGGAATCGTCACGATCATCTTGAAAACCGATCTCGAAGGAACGCGGCGCTTTCTTGAGAACACTCACTTATTCGCCTTGGCGGAAAGTTTGGGCGGGGTCGAGAGCCTGATTGATCATCCCGCTATTATGACCCACGCCTCGGTTCCGAAAGAGCAGCGCGAGAAGCTTGGAATCAGCGATTCGCTGGTGCGTTTGTCGGTCGGGGTGGAAGGCGTGCGCGATTTAATCGACGATCTGCAATTCGCTTTCGAAGCGATTTAGCAGGCAGCAACCGGTCATCCCGAGGCGTAACCTTAAAGGCCACATCTCGGGATCCCTCGACGGCGCTCGCGACGACGAGAACATTGGCGCATGCGCTCTCCAGCAAAGACGCGTGATTGCGCACATTTCTTTTGTCATGTCGAGCGAAGTCGAGACATCTCTCGATTCGATTTCTCTCAGAAATAGTTAGAGATCCCTCGGCTTTCGCTCGGGATGACAGAAACGACTCTGGGTAAAACGATG
>QHRO01000232.1 GCA_003220155.1 Verrucomicrobiota bacterium | reverse complement strand
CGCCGGGTTGGAATTACGTAGGCGCCGAGCGATTCGGATAAGAGCCGCCATTGCGAGAATCGGCGAAAGTGCAATTGCCAGCAGCAAGAGGAGTGGCAGGAAAATCATGTGCCAGACGAAAACCGTTGCCATCGCGAACTTTGAAAACAGGGCCATTGATTCTGCGTGAGCAAAGCGCTGGGTCAGCAGCCAGATCAGTCCCGCTAATTGCGCCAGAGCAAAAATGGTAACCCCAATGCGCGCAAAGGTCGCTTTAGCGATTCGCGCCGAGATCGCCCACCAAAAGATGTCGAGAGCGAACATGGTGCCGATCAAGGCGAGGACGAATCGCATCCTTAAAAGATAGAGCTAAAGAGCCAAAAAGCTCGGAGCGTGGAATAGGGAGGGCTGGCGCCTCTAATTTGAAGCTTGGTCTTGGCGGTATTGAGCCATCCGAAAATTGGGATAAATACGAATATTTATAGGAGGTGAACTATATAATGATACCAAAATCAATGATCGCATTAGGGGTCTCAGTTGCGCTCACGGGCGTAACGCTGGCCGGAGATCCGCATACGTCGGGTGTTAAGGGACAACCAAATCAGTCCTGTGAGAACCCACAAACCATGACGACGCCGGGAAAATCTTCCACGGCTCGTGGCTCGGCCTTCAACCCGAGCGGGATCGCAGGAATGAATTATGCCGGTGAAAAATCGGTAAACTCGAAAAATCCGAAGTCAGTGAGCCAATATGACGTTGCCTGCTTCCAGCAATCCGCCCGAGTAGCTCGGCAAACCACCAGGGCATCATCCGGGCACCGACACTGACTTTTAGATCGTCAGTTCGAAATATTCGCGCATTAGAGGTGACATTTTCGCCAAGCGGCGGGGGACTACCGTGTTCCCCGCCCGCGCCAGATAGTTGGCGCCTCGTCATTGGAGACATCGTCTGGTCTTGCGGTTTCTTCAATAAGAACGATTCGATGGTTTAGAAATGCGCGCCCGTGGGGATTCGAACCTCAAACCTTCTGATCCGTAGTCAGATGCTCTATCCAGTTGAGCTACGGGCGCCCGGGAAGCGCTAATTTGCGGAGGAAGGCGGAACGGTCAAACAAAGCGCGAAAAATGCAAAAAATTCAAGACCGCTTTTGAGTTCAGAATCGATTAGCTGCCGCAGGGCTATGGAGTTGATCTCGCGAACACAACCACCCTACAGTCAAAACCGACCGAACCGGATTGCTTCCGATACAGGTCACCAAATTATAAGCCCAGGTCTGTTCGCTCGCGAAAACAGCACAACCGGAGAATAACTATGAATGAGCAAAGCCCGAATCGTCTTGACCTCAACCCCGGCATAACGCGTCGAAAATTTCTCGGCGCGACCGCCGTTGGCAGCGCGGCGCTGCTGACGGGAGGACTGGCCTCACTGCCTTCGCTGCTGGCAAAAAAAGCGCCACTAAGCGACGAACCATTTATTGAAGCCACGATTCCTCAGCTTCAAGCCTTGATGGCTTCCGGCCAACTGACAAGCCGGCAACTGACGCAGGGTTACATCAGACGCATGCAATCGCTTAATCCGCTGCTGCATTCCGTAATCGAGGTCAATCCCAATGCAATTGCGATCGCTACTCAGCTCGATAACGAACGGCGCCGCGGACAAGTTCGTGGTCCGCTCCATGGCATCCCGCTTCTCGTGAAGGACAACATCGCGACAGACGATCAAATGCAGACGACAGCTGGATCGCTCGCGATTTACGGCAACCACGTGCCTGGCGATGCTGTGATTATTCAGCAATTGCGCGCAGCCGGCGCCATCATTGTTGGCAAATCGAACCTGGGCGAATGGGCAAATTTCCGGGACGATGAGGCTGAGACCTATCCTCTAGCAGTCGGTTGGAGCGCGCGCGGTGGGAGTACGAACAATGCCTACGACTTGAGTTACACATCGTGGGGCTCAAGCTCTGGTTCCGCTAATGGTGCTGCGGCGAATCTCTGCGCGGCGGCGATTGGCACGGAGACCGATGGATCAATCACAGGACCGTCGGCCGTTGAAAACATCGTCGGTCTGAAGCCGACACTCGGTCTTGTATCGCAAGACGGAATCATTCCGATCGCTCACGAGCAGGACACGGCTGGACCGATGGCGCGCAGCGTCACTGATGTCGCGATCCTGCTTGGAGTGTTGCAGTCGCCGTTTGGTGAAGTGCTTGGACATCAGTTGCCCAGCGATTACACGCAATTTCTCGATCCGAACGCACTCGATGGCGCAGTGATCGGACGCGATGTGCGCTTTTTCGATTACAGCTACTACGGCAGCGGCATTCCGGGTGATGAGCTGACCGTCGCGTTTGCGGAAAATGCGCTGAGCGTGATGGAAAGCCTCGGTGCGACTGTCGTTAACGTTGATACGGGGGACGTATTCGCTTACACCAATGACGAGTTCACTGCGTTGCTGTATGAATTTAGAGCGCAAATCGCGGACTACCTCGCGACGCTCACGCACACCGATATGCACACGTTGGCCGACCTGATTGCGTTCAACAACGCGCATTGTGTGCAAGAGATGCCCTACTACGACCAGGACGTATTCTTATTGGCGGAGCAGTTCCCAGGTTATCCGAACGATCCCGCCTACATCGCCGCGCGAACGCATGCCCGCACTGCCGCGCGCTCTGGCATTGATAGTGTAATCAACTCGGGTGTCGATGCGATCGTCGCTCCGCACTTGACTAACTCGACCGGACCCGCAGTGGCGGGTTATCCAAATTTATCGATACCGGTGGGCATTCGTGATAGCGGCCGACCGGCGGGAATGCTCATGTACAGCACTTTCCTGCATGAACCGCAGCTAATCGGCTTCGGCTACGCGTTGGAGCAGGCGTTAAATGTGCGCCAGCAGCCGCAATTCCTCGGCTCGGTTATTCCGATCCCGAACGGCGGATTTTGCACCGGCCATCAAAATCATGGCCAACCGCATCTACCGCACGGCCGCATCTTCTAAGATCGCAACCGCTTCGTGCTTGAGCACGCGAGCAGAATGACCATTCTGCTCGCGTGACTAATTTTTAGGATGCGGTTTTGCCGCGAAATGGAGCGAGGCGACGATCCTTTTTAGCGAGCCTGCTCGCCGGAGGATTAGCGCAATTTTGTGCTGCGTTTTACGACCCTAGCTTCGACTTCGACTTCGGCGAGAAATTGCTGCGCGATCGCTGAAAGCTTGCCTGTCCAAGCGGCGCCGATCATGACTTTGGGAAAGTTCGGTAATTTCAGCGCGCGAATTCCTTTCGGGGCTCGGAAGCCTGGCGTCGCCACGCTTAATCCAATGCCGTAGCCATGTGCGACATAGCATTCGATCAACCGCGCGGAGTTGACCTCGATTCCAGGAAACCATTCCACGCCGAGTTGCTGGAGACCAAGTTGAAAATGAACAGAGACAGGATCGCTGCGCCGAAAAGTAATTAACGTTTCCTCAATTTTATCGCGACCCCACAATTCTTCAGCGCGAGTGAGACGCTGCGTGGCCTTAACCAACAGGATTAATGGCAATTCGAGCAATGCGCGTGAACGAACTCCGCTTGCTTTTTTGTGTTCAATCACGGTAACGGCCAAATCAATTTCGGCCGCTTGCAGAAGTCGTTCGGCTTCGGCGCGGGCCGCTTCATGGAGAGTGAGCCGGAAGGCTGGAAAATGTTTTCGGACGCGCCGCAAAATTTCCGGAAGGTAATCGTGCAGAACGATCGCGGGCGCGGCCACCCGCAGTTGATGAGCGGAGCCGCCGCGAATTGCCTCGCCAACGTGATCTATCTCGTCGAAGAAGGGTCGAATGAATTCGTACAGCTCCATGCCCGAGGGCAAGAGAGCGAACGGACGGCGATTAAACAATTTGGTGCCGAGAGATTCTTCCAGGCGGGCGATTTGGCCGCTGACGATTCCGCCATGACGGGCGACATAATAGAAAAGCTCGAGATGATGAATGTTCATAATCGAGTAATTCGATGTTTACCGGCGAATTTATCGATTCACGATTGCGCCGCCGTTGGCGCATCATAACAGGCTTCTGCAACAAGACATCTTATGGGCGGTTTTATTCTGCTGTTTTTAATTGTTATCGTAATGGTGTTTGTTGTTCCGGCAGTGGCGCTGGCCAAGGCCAGTCGGGCCCTGCGAGCAATCGAAGAACTTAGACAGCGGTTGCTCATGCTCGAGGCGCGCTTGCATCGGGGAGGTGTGCCGACAGAGCGGCCTGAAATAGTGGCGCAACCAAAGCCGGAGGCGCCAGTCATTCCACCGGTCTCAATGCCGCCACCTCTGCCCGTTACCCCAGTTCCACCGCCGATACCTGAGACGAAACCGATCACGCCGGTTGAAGAGGTAACGATGCAGACCGCGGCTCCGCCCAAGCGCACCATTGATTGGGAGCAATTCATGGGTGCGAAAATGTTCGCCTGGATTGGTGGATTCGCCCTTTTCCTCGGCGTCGCCTTCTTCGTTAAATATTCGTTCGAGCACAACCTCATTCCGCCGGAGCTACGCGTTGCGATCGGATTTCTTGCCGGCATCGCGTTGGTCGGTGGCGGCGTGGCATTGAAACGCAAGGAAAATGTCGTTACCGCGCAAACCTTGTGCGCGACCGGCATTCTCATTCTCTATGCGGTTACCTTCGCGTGCCGATCGTTCTACCACTTCCCGTTTTTCGGACTAGTTCCAACCTTCGCGCTGATGTCGCTAATCACGGCAGCGGCGTTTCTCCTCGCAGTGCAATTGGATGCGCTCGTGGTCACGATTCTCGGAATTGGTGGCGGCTTTCTGACCCCGGTCCTTTTGTCCACCGGACAAGACAATCCACTTGGACTTTTCGGATACATCGCGTTGCTCGATATCGGTTTGCTTGCCGTCGCGCGGCGCAAAGAATGGAGTTCGCTTCCGATCCTGGGCGCTGTTGGCACCGTGCTCATGCAAATCGCGTGGGTCGGCAATTTCTTTCTCGAGGGAAAGTACTTCGCCGGAAACAAAACATTGATTCCAATGGCGGTGTTTCTTGGCTTCGAAATTCTGTTCTTGCTCGCTGCACTTACAAGCAAGCGGGCGGGAAAATTGGACAATGCGATCTCAGGCGCTGCCCTCGGGGTTGGCGGATTCGCCATGTTCTGGGCGTTTTACTTTTTTTCCTTCGCCGCAATCGGGACGCGGCCGGTATTGATTCTGAGCTATCTCTTTCTGGTCGATGCGGCTTTGCTCGGGCTGGCTATCGCCAAAGAATATTTTGCGCGCCTGATCGCAGCCGTCGGGATTGCCGCCTTCATTTTTCTCGCGCTTTGGACAAACGATTATCTCACTGCGCACAACCTCTACATTGCGCTGGGTGCGTATTTCGTTTTCGCGCTGTTGCATTCGTCACTTCCAATCGCGATGCAAAGACTCGGCAAAGCCACACCGCCGTGGTCGGCCCACCTTTTTCCGGCGGCCACGCTATTGCTGGTGCTGCTACCGATTTTCAAATTGGCAACCGCCTCGTTCCTGGTTTGGCCGCTAGTGTTGTGCGTTGATGTTATCGCGCTGTTGGCGGCCGCGATGACGGGAATGATCGCAGCCGTAGCGATCGTTTTGGTGCTCACTCTGGTCGCACTCGGCGCTTGGATACTTCAAATTCCGCCCGCGCTCACCGGTTTGTCGACGTCACTTTTCCTGCTCGCTGGGTTTTCAATTCTCTTTGTCGCGGCTGCGGCATGGGTATCGCGGCGACTTCCGCAAACGGAGAGGCCGGGAGAACCTGAAAACATTTTCGGCGAATTTGCCGCCCCCGCGAACTTCGCCGTTCAGCTTCCAGCTCTCGCCGCAACCCTTCCATTTCTCCTGTTGGTCATGGCAACGCTGCGATTACCCCTGGCAAATCCGTCACCGGTCTTCGGACTTGCGCTTCTTCTGGTGGCGTTACTGCTCGGCCTCACCAAAATATTTTCGCTCGATCTGCTCGCCTGCCTCGCGCTCGGTTCCACCATCCTGCTCGAACACGCCTGGCACTTTGCTCATTTCAAAAAAGAAAACACCGGCATTCCGATTCTTTGGTATCTCGGGTTCACCGCCATTTTCACAATTTTCCCATTTATTTTTCATCGCCAGTTCGCTCGCAAGAGTACGGTTTGGGCGAGCGCGGCACTGGCTGCGCCGCTTCATTTCTATCTCGTTTACAATGTCGTTCACACGACGCATCCGAGCAGCGGAATGCTTGGCTTGGTGCCGGCCGCGTTTGCCATTCCTTCACTGCTCGGGCTGGTGGCGCTGCTGCGACTCACTCCGAAAGAAAGTCCAGCGCGAAACGCTCAACTCGCGCTTTTTGGCGGGGCGGCCTTGTTTTTCATTACATTGATTTTTCCGATTCAATTCGATCGGCAATGGATCACGCTTGGTTGGGCGTTGGAAGGCGCGGCGTTGTGCTGGCTGTTTCATCGCGTGCCGCATCCTGGCCTGCGCATCGCCGGAATCGGGCTGCTCCTGATTTCATTTGCGCGGCTCGTTTGTAATCCTGCTGTGCTTGCCTATCACCCTCGAGTAGCGACGCCGATCTTTAATTGGTATCTCTACACCTACGGGATCGTTGCCGTCTGCCTGTTCGTCGCGGCCAGATTGCTGGCGCCCCCGCGTAATCTGGTGTTAAACAAAAATGCGCCGCCGCTCCTCAACTCCCTCGGAACAATTCTAGCGTTCGTTTTATTGAACATCGAGATTGCGGATTACTTCACCACGCCGGGTGCCTACGAGCTCACGTTTCACTTCAGCGGGAACTTCGCCCGCGATATGAGTTACAGCATCGCCTGGGCACTCTTCGCATTGCTGCTATTGATCGTTGGGATTCGCAAACGCAACAAGGCTGCCCGATACGCCAGTCTCGGCTTACTAGGCTTCGTCCTCTTGAAGCTCTTTTTCCACGATCTATCGCAACTCCAACAACTGTACCGCATCGCTGCGCTGATCATTGTAGCCATTATCGCAATTTTGGCGTCATTCTTGTATCAACGTTTTCTCGGTCAACCCGAGAAGCCCGGGACGCAATGAATCGCGGCATCATTTCATTGCTGATCATTTTTTCGACTGGCGCGCTTTACGCGTTGACGCCAAACCAATGGCAGTTTCATCAAGCGATTGAGGTGCCGGCGCCTGGACTGGTACAGGTGAATCTTTCGGCAGAAACCATCAACATCGCCCGTCCCGATCTCAGCGACCTGCGAATTGTCGACGCTGACGAAAAGGAAGTTCCGTTTCTAATCGATCAACCGATGCCGCGTGCGGAATCAACTGTGCGACCGAAAGATTTTCACGCCGAAATCGTCTCCGCCGGAACCCGGTTGCTTATCACAACCGGCACAGATTTGATCATCGCCGGCATCGGACTCGAAACACCGGCCGGAGCGAGCTTCATCAAGTCAGTGCGGGTGGAAGGATCAAGTGATCAAAAAAATTGGCGAACGCTGACCTCAGGCGATCCGGTTTTTAGCATGGGCAACGGCGCGGCGAAACTGCGCGTCCAATTTCCGGAAGGCAAATGGCAGTTCCTGCGCGTCGTCGTTGATGATGGTCGCATGCCGCCTGTGCCTTGGACCGGCGCGCGGTTGATCATCGCCGGTTCACCAGCTCCGACGGAGCCCGTTTCAGTCACGATCAAATCGCGCGATGAAAATCCGGGGATGACGCGGCTCGGGCTCGACCTCGGGGCGGCGAACCTGCGGATCGCGTCAATTCAAATTGGAACGTCCGAACCGGTCTTCACCCGTGCCGTTACTGCAGCGGCGCCGGAGTTATCAGAAGAGAAATTGCACGAACAAACTTTGAGCAACGAGGTTTTGTATCGGGTTGATCTGAACGGAAAAATCGAAGCGCGCCTCGACATTCCAATTGAGAAACAAGTTTCCGGGCGCGACCTGGTCCTGTCGATCGATAACGGCGACAGCCCGCCGCTTCTGATTTCCGAGGTTCGCGCTGAGCGACGGATGACCCGCCTCCTCTTTTTCGCGCGCGCAGCTGGTTCCTACAGTTTGCTTTCCGGAAACAGCCAGTGCGATCCCCCTCATTACGATCTCAGTCAATTGGGTGATCAATTGCGCCGTGCTCTAGCCGCGGAAGGACACGTGAGTCCGCCAGTGTTGAATCCCGGGTACGATACGGCGGCGAATTTGCCGCAAGGCTTTGCCACCGGTGCAAAGGTTGATATCGCGCCGTGGAAATTCCGCAAACCAGTTCAAATCGCGAAGGCGGGTGCGCAACAGCTGGAACTGGATCCCGATGTTTTAGCGCGCGCGATGCCGGACCTTCGCGATCTTCGAGTCGTTAGCGAAAACGTCCAGCTTCCATATTTGATTGAGCGCACCTCGATTGACCGCACTGTCAATCTCACCGCCGCTAGCGCGAATGATCGCGAACGTCCGACAATTTCGCGCTGGCAATTAAAATTGCCGCAGGCGGCAATACCCATCACCCGCATTATTTGCGCTTCCGATTCCCGGTTATTTGAGCGGATCTTTCGCGTTTGGGAAGAATTGACGGATGAACGTGGCAATAAATATCCAGCAGAGCTGGCGCAGGCAACGTGGCGTCGAGTGCCCAATCAACCCGCCAGGCAACTAGCCGCGTCTTTCGAACGTCCGCCCAGAAGCGACACGATCCTGATAGAAACCGATAACGGAGATAATTCGCCAATCGAGTTGCATGAATTTCGAGGATACTATCCGGCCACGCGCGTCATTTTTGCATTAAACAGATTACAACCGATCGCGCTTTACTACGGAAACGATGAAGCCGCCGCGCCGCGATATGATGCGAAGCTCATCGCTGCGCAATTGTTACGCTCCGAACGAACGGCGGTTGCGCTCGGGCCGCAAGAAACTCTCAAATCGGAACGGGTCACGGAAACGTTGAGTGGCTCTGCTCGCTACATTTTTTGGGGAGCGCTTGGAATTGTTGTCGCCGCGCTATTGCTTCTGATTTCGCGTTTGCTCCCGAAAGTGTAAGGGTTGGCTTTCGGTACGCGGACCTGGTGATGCAAAAATACATTGCTTCTATTCACGACTGTAGCGTAAGAATATTGATAACTACGTTCTTCAGGCCTTATTCCATCCCTCGTTCAATCTCAATCCAACGCCTCATCGGCAGGATCCCGCTGCCACATTTCTCCGAGTAAAGCAGTCGCGCTTGTGGCAAAAAGCGTCAATTTTCTCGCGTGACGATATTTCTGGGGTGCGGATTTGCAGCGAAATACCGCGAGGGTGGGGGAGTATTCTCCGTCCCGTTGCAATGGATGCTTGGCTTGAAACGACTAAAGTTCGACGCGATCTGGCTGGAAATTTTTCCCGGAACCGGAAATGAGATCGCGGACAGACGAGCGATCCGCAGTTTCAAAACGCACCTTCGAAGCCACGGACTCGCTCAGAATTACTGTTTGCTTTATCAGCCACAAGCCAGTGATGCACACGAATTGGGCGGGATGCGTTGCCTGGGCATTAGCGAAGACGATCTGCGCGCACGGCTGGCTGGCCCGAACGCGCTCCTGAATCTCAGCTACTCCATTCATCCGCCGCTGCTTTTGCAGTTTGAGCGTCGAATCTTTTGCGATCTTGATCCCAGCGAAATTTTTTATTGGATGACAAAAATGGAGATGGGCCAGTCGTATCACCACGAGTTCTGGACAATTGGACTGAATGCCCACGCACCGGATTGTCGATTGCCGCAGTCGCGCCTTCCGTGGCGCACATTTTTCCCGCTGGTTGACACGAAATTGATTCAGCCGCAGGCGGCGCCCGCACGCTGCAAATTCACCACTATTGGCCAATGGTATTGGGGCGGAGCGGTCGAGGTGGACGGCCAGTTTCCCGACCTTTCAAAAAAGATGGCGTTCGAGAAATATCTCGAACTGCCCGCGCGAGTGAAAAAAACGCGCTTCGAGCTGGCAATGAATATTGGCAAGAGCGATCCCGAGCGGGCACGTTTGAGCAAGCGTGGCTGGCACTTGGTCGATCCTCATCGCGTAGCAAAAACACCGGCGCGTTATCGGAGTTACGTGGCATCGGCCAGCGCAGAATTCACGGCGATCAAAGGCGTCGATGTGGCGTGGCAAACCGGCTGGCTGAGCGATCGCGCCGCGACCTTTCTGGCGATGGGGCGTCCCGTTATTACCGAAGATACCGGAGGGTCAAAATACCTGCCGCAGAAATGCGGATTTCGTTTCGTGGATGATCTCGAATCGGCCAGTGACGCCGTCACCGAGATTATTTCGGATTGGGCGTCGCTTTCTCGACAATCCCGCTCGGTCGCGGTCGAACTCTTTGATTCGGAAAGGAATCTGCGGAAAATCCTCGGCCTCCCACCAGCACCGGCCTGATTTTTGGCGAAGCATGAATCGCCGTTTGCAAAACAATTTTCGGGTGTTACTCATTGGCCGATATGGCGGATTTGATCAAGGCCGATGAAGCAAAAATGCGGTTGAAAAAAGTGCCCGAGTGGGAGCTGGAGAAAAAGCACATCGAGCGGACGTTCGAGTTCGACGATTTCACGGATGCGATTGATTTTGTGAATGCAGTGGCCGAGGTAGCGGAGGAAGAAGAGCACCATCCGGATATCGACATTCGCTTTAACAAGGTGCGCCTGGTGCTTTCGACTCATAGCAAGGGTGGCCTGACCGATCTCGATTTTGCGCTGGCGGAGCGAATCGACACCCTTTCGGAGTAGCCCTGTGCGCGAAACGCGCACCCGACAAATCGTCGCCGCTATCATCACAGCGTTGCTCATCCTCTTGGTCTGGAAATTTATCGATTGGCGGATGACACCGCCGCCACCGCCTAACCGCATTCCTACCCCGGCAGCGAAACCGTAGCGGCGGGAAGCGTTCGCGATACTGATAAACGGCAAGATGCCCGTTGGCCCGACAGCCAAGATGGCTGTGCTACCGGCCTAGGAATAATTGGTGGTTGCTGAGCGGCCTTCGTCGATGTCGATAAATGCGAACATTGTGTCTATTTCGGAACGGTCGGCCATACCCGCTTCTTTCTTGCGGCGTTTCAAGGTCTCGGTGATTTCATCGTTCCAGCCGCGTTTCCGCATGAATTCGTTCCAGACATAAATCTCGTTTTCCGATGGCCGGCGTCCTTAACGATTCGCCCCTGATGCTCGCCTATCTTGGGATTAATGAAATCACTCCGCAGCGTTTCCAAGGCGGTGACCGTGCCGGACTCGTTCGCGCCCATCAATCGGCTGTAACCGACGACGTCAGCGGCAAGAATAGCGGTGAGGCGGCGTTCCATAAGCCTTGAGATTCAGGCGGTACGGGGGATGTCTGAACTCACCAGCATTCTACAGAGAATGCCACTAGTGTAACATGTGTAACATGGAAAATTCGGAATTGCTCGGAGACTCTGATTGCAATACCACGCGTGCGCCATTGACTCGCCAGTCTCCGAAGCTCGCCTGCTACCCTCACAGACAATGCCAGTCCGGCTCGGACCCCGTCTATTTCGCTCATCCCATTCGCTCCATTCGCGCGCCGGCGCTCTGCAAACGGGATGGACAAACGGAGAAGAAAGTAAGAAGGTGAATCGGTCCGCACACCAACATCGGTAGTGGCCGGGCTTGGCAAGTGCGATCAAGCGCTATGAGCGTTAATACGTCGCGTGTGCAAGTCCAGTTCTGGGGAACCCGGGGCTCGCTTGCCAGACCCGGGCGAAACACACTTCGTTATGGTGGCGACACCTCCTGCGTTCAGGTGACCTCCCCAAAAGGCTCCTTGGTGGTCATCGATTGCGGCACTGGCGCGCATGACCTTGGCCGATCAATGCTGGCTGAAGCCAGAGGACCTCTGCGTGGCAGCATCCTGTTCAGTCACACGCATTGGGATCACATCCAGGGATTTCCTTTTTTTGCGCCGCTGTTTGTTCCCGGGGGTCACTGGGATATCTATGGGCCGGCCGGTCTCAGCCAGTCGCTTCGCGACACGCTTGCCGGACAGATGGAGCACATTTACTTCCCGGTCACACTCGATGAGCTCGGTGCCAGCATCCTTTATCATGACCTCGTCGAGGGTAGTTTCGAGATCGATGACATCCGCATCACCACGCGCTACCTGAACCATCCGGCCCTCACCCTCGGCTATCGGCTGGAGATGGGCAGCGCCTGCGTGGTCTATGCTTGTGACCACGAACCTCACTCGCGACTTCCCGGCCAGAAGGCGCAGATGCATGAACTCGACCGGCGTCACAGCGAATTTCTCGCGGGTGCGGATCTGGTGATTCATGACGCCCAATACACGGACAAAGAATATGCCAACCACAAGGGCTGGGGCCACAGTCCGGTGGAATACGTTTCTGAGATCGGCCAACTGGCTGGCGTCAAACGGATGGCTCTCTCGCATCACGATCCCGGACGAACCGATGCTGCACTCGACCAAATCGTCGAATCCATTCGGAGCGATCTGAAGGAGAAAGGATCTCCCATGCACGTCTTCGCAGCCGCCGATGGCCAGGTGGTCGAACTGGACGCCAGCGCCACGACACCGAAAATCTCGCGCGGCAAATTCTCCACCACGCCCGCCACCGCTCCAGCGGTGAAAGATTCGTCGGTGCTCATGGGCGTTTCCGATGCGGGATTGGCGCTTGTGCTGACGGAGGCGGCGCGTGTGGAAGGCGTGCGAACCACTCATGCCTTGGATGCAGCCTCCACCGTGCGAATGGCGAAGTCTGCTCGACCGGGGCTGATTCTTTTGGAGGACCAACCGGCGGGAATTGATGGTTTGGGTGTCTGCCGGAGCTTGCGTTCGGAGCAAGACCTGCGTCTGAAGCAGGTGCCTATCGTCATGGTGGCGGCTCGCGAAAGAACCACCGAAGGAATGGCTGCCGGGGTAACCCAATGGTTGATCACCCCATTTTCGGTCCAATACGCGAGAGCACAAATACAGGCGTGGCTTTGGCGTTCCGCCTGCCGGTGGATCCGCGCCGCTCTGCCGGCCGATGAGGAGAAGCGCCTGGCCGCGCTGCGTGGATTGTCCATCCTCGACACTCAATCCGAAGAGCGGTTCGACCGCATCACCCGCGTCGCCGCCGCTGTCGGCGATGTGCCCATCGCCCTGGTTTCACTGGTGGATCATGACCGGCAGTGGTTCAAATCCTGCCACGGCCTAAGCGTGACAGAAACCTCGCGCGAACTCTCCTTCTGCGGCCACGTCGTCTTGAGTCGTGCGCCCGTCATCGTGCCTGACACGCTTCTGGACGACCGGTTTGCCGACAATCCGCTGGTCACCGGCGAACCGCGAGTCCGCTTCTATGCCGGGTTTCCTATTTTTTACACCGATGGCAGTTGCCTGGGCACGTTGTGCCTGATCGATACCCGTCCACGCCAGTTTCCCGCCGCGACCCTTCAGCGGTTTGAGGATCTCGCCAGCCTTGTTCAACAGGAGCTGAACTCCAGCCCGCAACAGACCGCGGCTTGAACCCGCTGCTAATCTTACTGATCTTGATGTGATTGCGGCAGAGATTGTGGACGTTTAGAAACTGCTTCAGCAGTTCGCCGCATTGCAGCTAACCCGCGGAGGAAGCGCAGAAAGTTCGCGATCGCGAGGCGCAATCAGTCCGAGCCGTACTGGTATGAGTTCGCGACCCAGCCTTCGCAACGCTACGGCGCGGCAAGGGGGCCCGCACACCGGCGGGCAGGCAGCGTGCTCCCCAAACGAGTCAGAGATCACAGGTCGGAGAACAACGGTCAGAGGTCAAAAGTTAGAGACCAGAGACTAGAGATCGGAGACCAGGTGGGGCGAAAGCCTTTAAGCGGCGACTAACTCGATTTTGACCTTTTGGCCGAGCGAGCGAGCAGCACGATTAAGAGTAGCGAGGGTGACAGAAGTGTTCTGCGGATCGAGCAGTCGATGAATTGCCGCCCGGGATGTTCGCATTTCTGCCGCTAGGGCGCTTTTGCTCAGCTTCTTTTTCTTCATCAAGTCATAAACTTTCAACGCCACCGCTCGTTTGAGCGCCAGGGCTTGAACTTCCTCGAGCATTCCGTCATCCCTGAGGAATTGCCGGAAGCTGCTGCCTCGATGTTTGTTTTTAGTCTTAGCTGGTTTTGAGGTACGCATTTTTTCGCTGCAGAGCCAATGCCCTGTCTTCCGTTGGAGTTTTTCTGGTTTTCTTGATGAACCCATGCAGAAGAACGGTTTCTCCTTCATGTACCTATACAAAAAATAATGTACGCGCGATTCGGTTTGGCAATGCACTGCGGATTTCCCAAAGAGCCGATCCTTTTTGCGAACCAGCGGCATGCCGAGAGGCCAGATGTCAGAGGGCAAAGGGTGATCGGTGAGAGGTCAGAGGTCAGGAGACTGCGGGAAAAGGGCGGTCCACCACAATGACTGTATCATTTTTGATACGCTTAGCAAGCAGGATCTACGCCTTTACTAGCGACGAGCGGGGGGCGGGGAGCAAGGAGCTCGCCACGGCGAGTCCGTCCGAACGGCGGACAGGGAGCGAAAACGCGGGGCGTTTTAGTTATCAGTCTATCGGTTATCTGTTATCACGAAGGAGCAGGGAGCACGGAGCGGGGAGCGGCATAACCAGAGAACAGAGAACAGAGAACAGAGAACAGATATCAGAGATCGGAGAACAGAAGTGAGAGATCAGAGCCGGCTACCGAGACAGGGCGCGTGCGCTCTCAGCGTTTACTTGCTTGAGACCTGCGCGACCTGTTCGGCGACGCACTCCCATTTCCCGTTGCGTTCGACCCAGGTGTCGGTGAAACGGTAGGTGCGATCGAAGGCTTTGCCGTCTTTCCCGGTGCCTTTCTCGCGCGCATCGCCGATGACCACCGCGATGTTCGAGCCGTAAGGGCGCACGATCACGTGGCTAAGGGTAGCCGAGGTGTAGGTATCGTGGTTGTTCTTCACTTGCTCCTGCAGCAGACCCGCCTT
The DNA here is from genome assembly GCA_003220155.1 of Verrucomicrobiota bacterium. GTDB lineage: Bacteria > Verrucomicrobiota > Verrucomicrobiia > Chthoniobacterales > UBA10450 > AV69. The sequence goes on along the minus strand of QHRO01000232.1, from coordinate 329 downwards.
GTTGAGTAGCTTGCCGTCATGCCCCACGCCGGCAAAGTCAGACGCCACCACTTCGTCGATGGGTTTCGTGTCGTGCTTCACGATGGCTGCTTCCCAGCCGTCCTCCAGCCCTTTCACGGTGGCTTCGACGCTGGCGCCTTTGGCTGGTTTGGCTGCCATCTTTTTTTCCTGGGCGAGCGCGGGCAAGGCCAAGACAGTTACTGCGAGTATTAAGGTGACGATTTTCATATAGGTTCCTTCACTGAGCTATGATTGTAGCTGCGAGTCATTCCCGTCCCCACTCAGGTCCGCGAACAACAGCCAGGACAATCAACGTCCGCAACGTAGGG
>QHRO01000298.1 GCA_003220155.1 Verrucomicrobiota bacterium | reverse complement strand
GATCGACAAAGACCGCCACGATGACGAACAACACGGCTGTAACTCCGAGCATTTCCCAGTGCGTGCCCAACCAGACCCGCTTCTTCGCCATGGAACGAAACATCACCCGATTTGATCGCTCCGACCAGTGCGACTCGGTCTTATTCGCTGCCTTACGCTTTTTTTGCCTCTTTGTTTCCGTTAGATGTAGGTCGCGCCCATGAGATCACGGTCAGGTGTAAATGGCTTCAGCCCCGTCGAGTTGCGAAAACTTCGGGCTCTGAAAACGCCGGCGGGAGTGCAACGTTTTCTCGACAGTCTTCCTTATCATCTGGCTGCTACCTCCTGGTCGCCGCGAAAAGTTTTGCAAAAAAAAACGGCGCACTGCCTTGAAGGAGCCATCTTCGCCGCCGCTGCGTTACGTGTTTTGGGATTTCCTCCGTTGCTCTGGGACCTCGAAGCAGTGAATGATACCGATCACGTGCTCGCGATTTTCAAAGTGCGCGGTTGCTGGGGCGCGGTGGCAAAATCCAATTTTAGTGGCTGCCGCTATCGCGAGCCGGTGTATCGCACCTTGCGCGAGCTGGCCATGAGTTACTTCAACATCTACTTCAATCTTCGCGGCGAACGCACCCTGCGTCGCTACTCGCAGCCGGTTGATCTTTCGCGCTTCGATGATCGCCATTGGATGACTTCCGAGCGCAGCATCTGGTTTATCCCGGAATACCTTTGCACAATTCCGCACACGCCGTTGCTCACGCCCGCGCAATCCCGCCAGCTAACGAGACTTGACCAACGCAGCCGAACGGCCGAGATGGTCGGCCACCGCAAAGGAAGAAAGTGATTCGTTAAAACGTTACAAAGTTAAATTGGATGTCTGTTCCGATTTAACTATTTAACATTTTAACGTTCATCATTGACCATTAGCACACGGCACGGCTAGCGTGTTTGGTGTCGCGGTTTTTTCCTATTCTAGTTGGCGTGCTGATCGGCGCGTCGGTCGCACAAGCGGAATGGCCAATTCCAACCGCAGATCGAACCACCTGGCAGTACGCTTTGACCCGCGAGGGCGAGACCGAGCCGGAGACATTGACGCGCCAGGCCTTTGCTCCCAGAAATCCGGACGAGCAAAATACTTTGCGGATCGAAACTGCAATCAATGGTGTGGTGCATTCGACAGAGTTTTTCAAAAACGACGGCCAGGCAGTCCTGACAACCGCTCGTCGCGGTGAAAGCGGAAATACGGAAACTTTTGATCCCCCAATTACCATCTTGCCCGGGGATCTGAGCTTCGGCGCCGAATGGAAATACCGTGGCCCTGTTGCCGGACTCGATCTCAATTTGCCGCTCAAGATTGTTGGTGAAGGCGAGATCGAAGTGCCGGCGGGGAAATTTCGCGCGTTGCATTTTCGCGGAGAAAAAAACGATGGCCTTTTTACCGTGGCCGACTTTTGGTTCGTCCGCGGTGTCGGCTCGATCAAAGAAACGGTTACCCAACGCTCGCCCGGCGGCGATCTTCTCAGCCGGAACGCGATCGAGCTCGTTAAACTTCCTGCGCAACACCAGGCCGAGCCTGCGGAAAAAAAGAAACTGGAAGCTTCCGTTTCCACCAGCAGCAATGGGGATCCGCTCAATGTCATTTCCGCCGATGCGCTGCAAATCGTGGCACGCTGGCGCGGTCACGGCCTGCGTAGAAATGCCAGGATCCGCGCCATTTGGATCGCGCAAGACACCGGTGTCGCGCCAATCGATTTCAAAGTGGACGAAGCAACCGCCATCGCGCCCATAGGCGGCGCGTTCGGCAAATTCACTCTCTCCCGACCACCCGATGGCTGGGCCACAGGAAAATATCGGGTCGAATTTTATGTCGATGACGAACTGACCGAGACGGTCGATCTAACGATAACTCCTTCTTCGCCGCGGTCGCGCTCTGCCCTAGATTTTTTGAATCCAGACCGGACGCTGCCTGCATCCAACTTCTAAAGTCTCTCTATGAAGAAGCATATCTTTGCCGTCGGGCTTCTTTTCGCTCTCGCCGGATGCGACATCGGTGGCATTCGGGGCAACGGCCACTTGATTACCGAACAGCGGAAGGTCGATTCCTTTATAAACATCGAGACCGGGGGCGCCTTCCGGGTCGAATGGCATAGCGGCGCGCCTTCTGCCTCAATCACAATCGACGAAAACCTGATGCAGTACGTGGAGATGGAGGTTAGAGACAAGGTCCTGCACGTGCGAACCAGCCGCTCAGTCCGGCCGACACATTCGATCAAATTAGAGCTGACCAGCAATGCGCTCGAAGGTGCAAGCTTTAGTGGGGCATCACGACTAAATGCGCATCAACTTAGCGGGACAAAGTTCTATCTCGAGACAACGGGTGCATCCAACGTGGTGTTGGATGGCGCGGTAGACGAATTGGTGGCCAACATGACTGGCGCCAGCGATCTGCGCGCGGAATCGTTGCAAACAAAAATGGCCGAACTTTCGGTCACGGGCGCGGGGGACGCGCGCGTAGCGGTAAGCGACACGCTCAAAGTGTCCATCACCGGCGCTGGCAAAGTGGAATACATCGGAAATCCACCGCACATCGAACGCGAAATTACCGGGGCGGGTTCAATCCGGAAGCGCGAGAAGTAGCGCGGGGTTGTAGGGGCGCTCGCCGCGGCGAGCGCCTGTTTCTTTAGTTCCGGCGCTTGATACAAGCGCCGCTACAATGCTTTGGTTAAAAAGTTCTCTTTTCTCTGAGCTCTGTCCTCTGCCCTCGGTCCTCTGATTGTCGGCCTTTCTCCTGTTC
>QHRO01000231.1 GCA_003220155.1 Verrucomicrobiota bacterium | reverse complement strand
CTCAGTTGGGAAAATTCAACCTCGGGTAACGAATTCAGGCCGGTCTGCGCAATCGCCGCCGGCACGATCGAGAGCAGGGCGAGAAAGATGGAAACTATGCGCATCGATTGTCTTGAAGCTAATCGCATGCGAGAAGTAGCAAAGGCTTCCAGCCTGTGGGCAACCGGGCATCTTGCCCGGTTATCTTTATAAAGACACTTTTGGCAAGCTGCTGAAAAGTCCGACCGGGATGCGGCTTCGCGCGCGATCTCCCAGTTCTCTCGGGCCGGTGGCTTTCACGCCATCGCGAACTGTTGCAAAGCTAGTTGCAGCGAGACACTGCAACCAACACGCGAGGTCCGAGCCGGAATGGCATCGAGTGCGCTACCCAACCAAGAGAAATTAAACGCGCGAGCGACGGCGGCCCTGGCACGATCAGTTTGTTAAAGTACCCCAAATTCGATCCGACGCAGCCCACCTTCGAGCGTGTCCCGCAGACGGATCATTAGCTGAAGGGCGCGATGCAAATGCAATAGTGCGTCGTAACTGCCAGTTGCATTCAGCGTTTCTTTGCTCGCCTCTTGCGCCATGGTGGAAAGTCTGTCCAACGATTGATCGAGAGCAGCGCGCCATTTTTCGCTCGAGCTGAATCCGTTTTTTTGCGCACTTTCAGCAATGCTATCTTTCGCCCCGCATACGCGAAAAAGGTCATCGAACTCATTTATGATTTCAGACGCGACCGCCAATTCCTTTGGGCTTCGAATTTTCGCGGCGAGCAGGTCGGCAGTGGTTTTCGTCTTAGCGAAAATTTCCTCGAATTGTTGGGAGTACTGCCGGCCGTATCGCGCGCTCAAGTCCACCGCAAGTTTTTGCGAATCCTCAAGATTGGCCTTCAGGGGACTAAAATCGTGCAGTTGGTCCGGTTTCGCGTCGAAAGGCCGATAACCACGCGTGAGCGGCTGGACAAAACTCGCCGCCTGTTTCCGTTCGCTTTCTCCCGGAGAGATTTGCAGAAATGCACACAGAATTTCAACCAGCGTGTCTGGTTCACGCAAAGCCTCCGCAAATGGAACGAGTAGAATGGGCCACGGCCAAAACCCGATGCGGTCTGCGATAAAATGAGAGACTATCGCTGTCTCTTGCAGCGATATTTCGAAGGGCACATCCTGGCGCGCCAGACTGGAAAGGGCTATTTCGGTTAGATCGCGACTCACGATGATGAAACCCGGATTGCGCAGTAAAGCCGTGACCTCTTCGATGTGAAAAACATCGCTGGGAAATTTCCAGCCCCACCACCGATGACTCGCATTCATCCGTTGGATGTTCCGATGGGTCTCAACTAAATCGACTTTGCTCTTTGCTTGCCGAACGATTGGCGACCATTCGTGTTTGTATGGGTGGGGAGCGACTCCCATGCAGACGCCGAGGCCACGCAGGCAGCCTGCAATCAAAGACGTCCCGCCGCGCCCCGGCCCGAAAACCGCAACTGTGCGGACAATTCCAAATTCCCGGTTGAGGACGACGTGCTTCATTGCGTCCAGTGGCAGGGATAGTCTATGCTACACCCGCGAGCGGCGGCGGCCGTTGCCGCGAGTGTATTTCACCGGCCGGCGTTTAGGTTCAATTTTCGTTAGGCCGGTACCGCTTTTCACTTCCATGATTTGGTCGCGCAACAGCGCCGCCCGTTCGAACTCGAGATTGGCCGAAGCCCGCTGCATTTCATCTTCCAACTCGCGCAGTAATTCCGTCAGATCGAAGTTTCCACCGGCTTCATTGATGACAGACGAGGCGATCTCGCGGCCACGCAGGATCGTATGCAAACTTTCCTGCACTGCGCGCCGGACCGTCTGCGGAGTGATGCCGTGTTTTTCGTTGTATTCCATTTGCTTGGCCCGGCGATACTCCGAAATTGAAATCAACGCCTGCATGCTGTCGGTCACGATGTCGGCGAAAAGAACCACTTCGCCGTTGATGTGGCGGGCGGCGCGGCCGGCGGTTTGAATAAGGGAAGTTTGCGATCGCAAGAATCCTTCCTTGTCCGCGTCGAGAATGCAAACTAACGAGACTTCGGGAAGATCGAGACCTTCGCGCAACAGGTTAATCCCGACCAGAATGTCGAAATCGGCGGCGCGCAAGCCGCGCAAAATTTCCACGCGTTCAATAGTGTCGATGTCACTGTGCAGATAGCGGACCTTCAATCCGACATCGCGCAGGTAATCGGCCAGATCCTCCGCGGTGCGTTTCGTCAGAGTGGTGACGAGAACGCGTTCCTGCTGTTCAACCCGTTGACGGCAGAGCTCGATGGTATCGTCGATTTGATTCTTCAATCCGCGAATTGTGATCCTGGGATCGAGCAATCCAGTGGGGCGAATGATTTGTTCAACTACGAGCGGTTTCCCGGGAGTATAGACATCGAATTTCTCCGGCGGCTCGTCCGTACGCGAAAGTAGCACAGGCATCTTGCCTGTGGGCGTCCCGACTGATCTGCTTCGTAGGTGGGAAATCTCTTCTCCGGGCAGAACAAATGGCACCAACTCGTCCTCGCCGATCCGCGCGCGTTTGTGTGGCACGTAGCCCTTGTTGCCAACGACACTGTTCTGAATTTCGAACTCAGCTGGCGTGGCGCTGACGTACACAAGCTGGTTCGTCAGCTTCATAAACTCCGGAAAATTCAGTGGCCGGTTATCGAGCGCGCTGGGCAGACGAAATCCATATTCAACCAACACTGTCTTGCGCGACTTGTCCCCTTCATACATCCCGCCGATCTGCGGAATGGTCGCGTGCGACTCGTCGACCACGGTCAGGAAATCTTTCGGGAAGAAATCGATGATGGTGTAGGGCTTTGACCCGGGTGGACGGCCACTGAGATGCCGCGAGTAATTCTCGATCCCGCTGCAGAATCCCATCTCCTGCAACATCTCGAGATCGTATTCTGTTCGCATTTTCAAGCGCTGCGCTTCCAGTAATTTGTTCTGTGATTCAAGCATCTTGATCCGATCGTCCAGCTCCGCCCTAATTGTCGTTAGCGCGCGATTCAGCTTGTCCGCCGGAGTGACGAATTGTTTTGCCGGGAAAAATGTAATGATACTCAGCGCTTCGCGGGCATGGCCGGTCAACGGATCGAATCGCGTGATGGCATCGATCTCGTCGCCAAAGAATTCAATCCGGACCGCTTCTTCGTCGGCCGTTGCCGGATAAACCTCGACCACGTCGCCGCGGACGCGGAACCGGCCGCGCGAGAAATTCATGTCGTTGCGCTCGTAGAGCATATCGACCAACCGCCCAAGGACTGCTTCGCGAGAGGTGTGCTGTCCTCTTTTTACCGTCAGCAGCATCCGCTCATAATCTTCCGGCGAAGTGATGCCGTAGATGCAGGAAACGCTCGCGACGACGATGACATCGCGCCGGCTCAGTAGTGCGCTCGTTGCTGACAAACGCAAGCGTTCGATCTCTTCATTAATGGACGAATCTTTCTCGATGTAGGTATCGGAGCGCGGAATGTAGGCCTCCGGTTGGTAGTAATCGAAATAGCTGACGAAATACTCGACCGCATTACGCGGGAAAAATTGTTTGAACTCGGAGTAGAGCTGCGCCGCCAGCGTCTTGTTGTGAGAGATGACGAGCGTTGGCCGGTCGATCTCGCGGATTACGTTTGCGATGGTGAAGGTTTTTCCTGAGCCTGTGACACCGAGCAAGGTCTGGTGCCGGTTCCCAGCCTCGAGCGATTTCGCCAGTTTCGTGATCGCCTGCGCCTGGTCGCCTCGCGGTTTGTAATTGGATTCCAGCTGAAACGGCATCCGATACCTTAGCGCGGAGGTTTGGCTTGTGAAAGGCGCGCATAAAGCATATATGACAGGGGGGCTGGTCGCCCAGATATGCTCTCGGAGATTGCATCCGATCCCAAGCTGGAGATCGCGCATGTTCTGACGTTGGATCTCGTCGAATATTCCACGCTGCTGATTACGGATCAGACCCGCGTGATGGCCGATTTAAACAAGATTGTGCGCAACACGCCGCGCTTCCTCAAGGCCGAGGCGGAGGGAAAGCTCATTCGCATCCCAACGGGGGATGGAATGGCTCTGGTATTTTTTAATAATCCGGAAGCGCCACTCGAATGTGCAATGGAAATCGCCGCGGCGCTTAAAAACCATTCCGAGATTAAATTGCGCATGGGCATTCACAGCGGACCGATCAATCCGGTTATCGATGTGAATGATCGATCGAATGTAGCCGGCGCTGGAATAGACATGGCGCAGCGGGTGATGGATTGCGGCGACGCTGGCCACATTCTGTTATCCAAGCACGTGGCCGATGATCTATCACCTTATCCACGGTGGAGTCGTTATCTTCACGATTTGGGCGAATGTGAAATCAAGCATGGTCGCAAAATTTCGTTAGTAAATTTTTACACGGACGAGCTGGGAAACCGCGAACTGCCCAATAAACTCAAACTCGCACGGGCACCATCGCTCCAGGACCGCTCGCCGCCAGGCAAATCGAAGTCGCTTAGGTTTGGCGCCATTGCCGGTGCAATAGTGATGGCCCTCGTGCTCGGCTACGTCCTCTATCATGTCGCCAGGCTGCGACAGGCATCGCGACCTCCGGCGGAGCAGCTTTTCCCTGAAAAGTCGATTGCGGTTTTGCCTTTTGCGAACCTGAGCGAGGACAAAGCTAACGCATACTTTGCCGAGGGCATACAAGATGAAATCCTGACGCGCTTGTCGAAGATTGCCGACCTGAAGGTGATTTCGCGGACCTCGACACAACGTTACAAGAGCGCGGGGGAAAACTTATCCGAGGTCAGCAAGCAACTTCGCGTTGCACATATCGTGGAAGGAAACGTGCAAAGGAGCGGAGACGCCGTGCGCATCAATGTCCAGCTAATCAAAGCGGCCGACAATTCGCACCTTTGGGCGGAGACGTTCGATCGCAAACTTACAGACATCTTTTCGGTCGAAAGCGAAGTGGCAAAAGCGATCGCCGACCAGCTACGCGTCCACCTGACCGGTCGCGAGGAACAAGTCATCAACGCCAAACCAACAGACAACCCTGAGGCCTACGACGCCTATCTGCGTGGTCTCGCTTACACCCTGAAGACGGGACTGAGCCCGACCGATCAGATCGCGGCGCAGAGCTATCTGAGGGAGGCGGTCCGATTGGATCCAAAATTTGCGCTGGCCTGGGCGCTACTTTCGCAGGCCGACGCGGTTGGCTACGTCATGCTTTTTTTGCAACCAACAAACGCCCTGCGTGAAGAGGCGCGTCGGGCCGCCGACACCGCTCTTGATCTCCAGCCTAATCTCCCCGAGGCGCTGGTTGCGAAAGGGTGGTACCATTATGGTTGCCTGAAAGATTACGACACGGCGGTGCGTTATTTTCAGCGGGCGCGCCAACTCCTGCCCAATAACAGCCAGATTCCGGAAGCCTTGGCCTACGTCGCTCGCCGGCAAGGAGAGTGGGAACGCAGCGAGGTCTATTTTAACGAGGCCGAGCTGGTCGATCCGCGTAATATTTCGCTGCTAACGCAACACGCCTTTTCCTACATCTTCCTCGGTCGCTTTCCCGAAGCGTTGCGGAAACTCGATCAGGTTCTCACGATCGTACCTGACGACACCGATGCACTTGTAGAAAAGGCGCTCATCGCACAAGCTGAAGGTGACCTGCCGCGCGCGGCGGCCCTGCTCGACCCGCTGCGTCCGACGGCAAGCGACCCTTTCGCGTTAGAGGCACTAGTTTACCAGCGGATCTTGGAGCACCAGCCCGCGCGAATAACAACGCGCCTGAATGAGATCCTTGCGAACCCTGACCCCACTCTTGGTTATCTCAATGGAGAATTGCGCTTCTGGTTAGGGTGGGCACAAGATCTTGCCGGCGACCACGTGGCCGCGCAGGCAACATGGCGGCGCGCACGCGACGAGTTGGAAAACTTTCTCAAAGAGCAGCCGGAAAACTATATCCTGATTGGGGATCTTGCTCTGACCAATATGGCTCTGGGTAACAAAGCCGTCGCATTGACCCTGGGGGAACGCGCCATCGCTGCCAATCCAATTGAGAAAGATGCAATGGATGGTTCCATTCCGATCGAAATACTCGCGCGCGTCGCGGCGCAAACAGGGGAATCCGATCGCGCCATCGCGGCCTTGAACAAAGTGCTCTCAATACCCGGCGCCGGCGCCTGGGCTTTGAACATACCGCTGACGCCGGCGCTGCTCCGGCTCGATCCGATGTTTGATCCGCTACGCGCCGATAGCCGATTTCAGCAACTCGTCGCGTCAGCTGCCCCGGCGGAATCGAAGTAGCGCCGCGCACTTCGGGAAAATCGCCACCTCGATCGCGTCCAGACAGCGGCAGGCAGGACTCTGAAACACAGGGCAGAGCAAATAACGGGAAATGTCCTCATTCAAAGCTTAGAGCTGCGCGGCGACACGGCGCAAATCGTCGAGCAGAATTTCCATATCGCGCAGCGTTGTCCGGTAGTTCATGACGCAGCCGCGCAGACTGAACCGGCCGCGCAATCGCGCATTGGAAAGGTAGGAGCTGCCATCACGCTGCAATGCTAGCAACAGGCGTTCATTGTGGGCGTCGAGTTGCTCCTCGATTTTTTCTCGTACGGATGGACTAGCCGCGGCCAGTGCGCGCTTCAATCCCGCGGGCAAGTGGCGGGAACAAAAAATCGAGAGCTCGACCGGCGCGAGCATTTCGAAGTCTTCACTGTTTTGCACCAGCGTTTCGAAGTGACGAGCACAGGCGAGATCTTTTTCGATTGCTTCACTCAGTGCTTGAAGGCCGACGCCTTTCAACAGCATCCAAACTTTGAGTGCGCGAAAACGCCGTGAAAGCTCCGGCCCATAATCCCAAAAGGCGAAAGCTTCGTCCGCTTCCTGTCCGATGACTCGGGTATATTCCGCTTCGTGGGCGAAGGTGGCGCGAGCAGCTTCCGGATCGCGATACAGGATGCAGCCGCAATCGACTGGAAGGTAAAGCCATTTGTGCGGATCGAGCGCGACCGAATCGGCTTCCCCGATCGAGGCGAACAAAGGGCGCGCCGATGGTGCGAGCGCAGCAAACCCGCCGTAAGCACCGTCAACGTGCAGCCAAAGATTGAAGCGCCGTGCGATTTCGCCGATCTGCGAAAGCGGATCGAAAGCGCCGGTCGCGACGGTTCCGGCGTTGGCCACTACGCAAATCGGCAAATGCCCGGCTGTGCGATCTTCTTCAATCGCGGCAACGAGTTCATGGAGATTGATTTTGTAACGTTCATCGACGCTGATCAGACGCACGTTGTCGTGTCCGATGCCGAGCAATGCCGCAGCTTTGGCGACGGTATGATGAGTTTCTTCGGAAGCATAAACACGCAGCGCTTTGGCGCAGGACTGCGCTCCTTTATTTTGAATTTCCGGCGGCGCTTTGGCCCTTCGTGCCGCGGCGAGTGCAGCCATATTCGCCATCGATCCGCCGCTGACAAAAAGTCCCGCGGCATCGCGATCAAAGCCGATGATTTGTTTGATCCAATCAATGGTTAGCCGCTCGATTTCAACCGCGGCCGGGGCCGAACGCCAGGCTGTTAGATTCGCATTCAGCGTCGATGAGAGCAGATCGGCGAAAGCGGCAATGGCAGTGCCTGGCGCCTGCACATAACCGAACATGCGCGGATGACCGTTGTGCCGGCTCAGCTCGATCAAAGTACTCCGGAAAGTGTGGAGGAGCTCGTCGAAGTTAACTGGTTCCTTCGGTAAGCTGGAATCCAGTCGCTCCCGTATTTGGCGCGAACTCGTGTAAGGGTAGACGCGCCGATTTCGAATCGTGCCGAGATACTCCGCCATTAGCTCGACGGCGGCGTTGGCCCAAGACCGAATTTGCTCCGGAGAAGGATCGAGCAAGTGAGCGGGAGACGGATTTTTCGAATCGTTAATCATATCCATATCTTCGGCCTGCACCTACACATTAACTTTCACCTCTCGCGTCTGGAGAAGTGCAAGCGAAAGTTAAAGTGTAAGTGCAAGTGGAGAGCCGAGCCACAAGAACAGTCGCGTTCAGCTTGTCGCCGCAGGTCCACCGGGCAAGATGCCCGCTGGCCCCACAGCCAAGATGGCTGTGCTACTACCACCTGTGCTATACGATGACCGAGCCCAAGTGAAAGAAACCAACTAGCTACTGGGCGTTGGATTACGATTGGGATAGGGTGGGACCGGTGGTAGATCGTAACGTTTTGTCTTTAGTTCTTCCTGGATCTCCTGGATCGCTCGGTCCAGCTGCTGATCTTCGCCGCGAAATTCTTTAGCCGGGTCGTTATCTACCACAATGTCAGGGTCAACTCCGTGGCTTTCAATGATCCAGTCCTTGCCCTCTTTCGAGTAGGGCGCGAACTCCGGCTTGAAGAATTGACCGCCATCAACCAACGGCAGGGAATCGCGAATACCGATGACACCGCCCCACGTCCGCTTACCAATTAACTTACCCAGACCAAGCGTTTTGAATCGGTAGGGGAAAATATCGCCGTCTGAAGCGGAGAATTCGTCGATGAGCGTGACCATTCGGCCAAGAAAGGTTTGAGGCGGATCAGTCGCGGGCATGCCATTACGCGCGATCCCGACCATGACGAGGGCCCGCCGGAGCCGCTCAATTACCAGCGGTGAGACGAAACCGCCGCCATTGCCACGAACATCTACGATCAGCGCTTTCTTTCGAATCTGCGGGAAGTAGAGCTTGGTAAATTCATTCAAGCCGGGCCGTCCCATGTCTGGAATATGAAGATAACCGACTTCACCATTTGTCTTCTTACCAACGTAATCGATATTTTTCTGGACCCACGCCAGGTAGTAGAGGGGCGATTCGTCAGCCGTTGGAACTACGGTAACGTCGCGCGCGCCATCCTCACTCGGCTTCGAGTTGACTCGCAAAATCACTTGTTTATCGGCCGTGCCAATTAACCCGTCGTATAGGTTTGGCAATCCTGAAACCGGTGTGTTGTTGATTGCAATGATGTAGTCACCGACCTTTACGTTTATGCCTTGGGCGGTCAGCGGTGAACGGGTGTGCTTGTCCCAATTCTGCCCCGGCAAGATGCGGTCGACCTTGTAGGCTTTCGTTGCCGGATCGCGCGAAAGCTCTGCCCCAAGTAGCCCCAGTTTAATACGCGGCGTTTCCGGTCGTTCACCGCCGCCGACGTAAGTATGGCCGTTATTTAGTTCTCCAATTAGCTCACCGAGCAGATAGGTAAGATCGTTACGATGATTTACGAACGGTAAAATGGCGGCGTATTTATCCCGCATCAGTTTCCAATCGATGCCATTCATGTTCGGCGCATAAAAGAAGTCGCGCATCTGCCGCCAGCATTCGAAGTAGATTTGGTTCCACTCCGCGTGTTTATCCAGCTGCATGTCGAGCCCGGCCAGCTTCAGCTCATGGTCTTTGGTCTCAAGTTTGTCTTTGGGCAGCTCGATGATGGCGTAGTCTTTTTTAATTTTGACCAGCATTCGCTTGCCATCGGCTGATATTTGATAGGCGTTTACGTCACCCAGGACAGTTTCCTTACGGTCCTCCATACTATAGGAGCAAAGGTGGGCCTTTCGATCGGGCCCGTCCTGTTCGCCTTCGCCTTCACCTTCCTGATCGGCGACAGTGCGGCGGAGATAGAAAATACGATCGTCGACTAGCCGAATGTCACTGTAGTTACCGGGCACGATTTCGAGTCCGGAAATGCGATCATAGATACCATCGAGATCAATCTTAACTACTATCGGCTTCTTTGGTTTTAACTCGGGAGTCGGAGTAGGGCTCGACTTTTGCGCTGGGGAAGGAGACTTCTTCTCCTCGGCTTTCTTTTCTTCGCCTTCTTTTTCCTTTTGCCTGGCGCGCTTCTGTTCCGCCTTGCCAACTTCGTCACTGCGTGGACCCAGCGGCGGCTCTGTATCCTTGGCCAAAGTGACAAGGTAAACGCGCTGCATATCGAGATAAACGTTCTCAAATTCGTCCTCGGCAAAGGTCGGCTTGAAGTCACGCCCGGAAGCGAAGAGCAGATATTTGCCGTCATCGCTAAAGGCGACGTTACCCGAACCGTACCATTCGTCGGTCACAGCAGTCTGCTTTTTGTCGGCAAGAGAGTAGATGTAAACTCGAGGTAGATCATTCTCTTCCGGGCGGGCCCAGGCGATCCACTGGCTGTCGGGCGACCAATCGTAGGATTGAATTTCACCCCATTTATCCTGATCTACTTGTGTGACGGCCTTTGAGTTTACATCAACATAACGCAATCGTTGTAATCGATCGGCCCAAAGTAACTTCTTACTATCGGGCGACCAAACCGGTCGATAGTAATAAGTATCGGCGCCGCTGGTCACCTGTTGCGGCTGACCTCTGCCATCCTGGGAGCGAACATAGAGTTCGTTTTCACCGGTTACGTCTGAATTGTAGGCGATCCATTTTCCATCCGGCGATCAGATGGCATCGCGCTCGTGTGCGTTCGAGCTTTTGCTCAGATTACGGGCGGTGCCTTCCTTCATCGGGACGGAGAAAAGATCGCCGCGCGCCACCGCGATGGCACGTTCGCCATCGGGCGCGAGATTGACCGATTCGATGTGCTTCGAGCCATCGACCATGGCAGAACGGCCGGAAGCGAAATCTTCCTTCACTTCAATCGGGATTGGCACGGCCAGGCCGCTGGCTAGATCGTAACGCCAGATGTAGCCGGCTTCTTCGAAAACGATCAAGTTCTTCCCGATAGACGGGAACTTGATATCGAAATCCTTAAAAGTTGTTAGCTGCTTTGTCTCCTTAGTTGCTAGATCAATCGCGAAAAGGTTCATTCTTCCATCGCGGTCGGAAGTGAAATAGATGCGGTTGTCCGGTCCCCACATCGGGCAGATATCCTGGGCGGGATTGTTGGTCAGGTTCTCGGTCGTGCCGTTCTTGAAATCGTAAATCCAGATGTCGTCCGCCATTCCACCGCGGTAGTGTTTCCAGGTTCGGAATTCGCGGAAGACCCGGTTAAACGCCATTTTCGAATCGTCTGGCGAAAAAGAGACGAAACCTCCGCGCGGTACCGGCAGCTGCTGCGGTAATTCCGCGTTGAGCCCGACCGTGAAAAGCTGGCCAATGAAATCGTTGAACGATTTCATCCGGGAACGGAACACGACCAAGGGCTTGGTATTTTCCCAGGCCATCACCAAGTTGTTTGGCCCCATCCGGTCTGAGATATCGTCGCGGCCGAGGGTGGCGGAAG
>QHRO01000230.1 GCA_003220155.1 Verrucomicrobiota bacterium | reverse complement strand
AGGAACCCGCCGTTCTCACCACGCTAGCGCCCGGTAACTACACCGCCATCGTTCGCGGAATTGGGGCAACCAGTGGAGTCGCTTTAGTGGAAGTCTATGATCAGGATAGCGGACCGGGCTCGCTTCTGGCGAATCTTTCGACGCGAAGTGGCGTCGGCACCGGAAACAACCTCATGATCGACGGGATAATTCCCACGGGCCAAAAAACCATTATTGTGCGTGCGTTGGGGACAACGCTTACTCAATTTGGGGTAGCAAACGCGCTGAGTGATCCAGCCCTGGAATTGCGGAATGCACAGGGGACGCTGGTCGATTCGAACGACAATTGGCAATTCAGCCCGAAGAGCGCTCAAATTCAGGCGAGTGGGCTTGCTCCGCCTGATTCAGCCGAACCCGCCGTCCTGGCCACCCTCCCAATGGGAAATTACACTGCCATTGTCCGGGGAGTGGGGGCAGTGCCTACCGGGCTCGCCTTACTCGAGATCTATCCGCAATAGGTCGGTTACTCTTTAGCGGCAGCCTGCACAATTTGGGCGAAGCTCCGGGGATCGAGGCTGGCGCCGCCGACGAGCGCCCCATCAATATCCGGTTGCGACATCAGCGCGTCCGCATTTTCCGGTTTCACGCTGCCACCATATTGAATCCGAACGCGATCGGCCGTTGTCGCGTCCGACAACTCTGTAAGCGTTTCACGAATAAATGCGTGTGCTTCCTGCGCCTGTTCGGGCGTGGCATTGTGGCCAGTGCCGATGGCCCAGACCGGCTCGTAGGCGATGACAGTTTCGTGGAGATCTTTGCTGCTGAGCCCGGCGAGACTGCCGTGCAGTTGCAGCGACAGAATCTTTTCCACACTGCCTCGCTCGCGCTGCTCCAGGGTTTCACCCACGCAAACAATCGGCCGCAGTGTCGCCTCCAGCGCAGCCCGCACCTTGCGGTTCACAATTTCGTCGGTCTCCCGAAACATCTGGCGTCGCTCGCTGTGACCCAGCACGACGTAACGAACGAAAAGATCGCGCAACATGGCCGCGGAAATTTCGCCGGTGAACGCGCCGCTATGCTCCCAATGCATGTTTTGCGCGCCAACTTTGATGTTCTGCGCCTTGTCCAGCGATTCGACCACTTTGGCGATCGCAGTAAAGGGCGGCACGACCACCACCTCGACCGCCGACATGTCGTCAATTTCCAGCAACAAATCTTTGACGAACTCGGCGGCCTCAGCCTGCAGCATGTTCATCTTCCAGTTAGCAGCGACGATTTTTTTTCTCATGAGAAATCAGCTTTAAGTTTTAAGTGTTAAGCTTTAGGGCGGTATCGCGGATGACGTTTCTCCTTAAAACTTAAAGCTTAAAGCTTAAGACTTTTCGGTTAGTGCGGCGACACCAGGAAGTTCTTTTCCTTCGAGTAATTCGAGCGATGCGCCGCCGCCGGTAGAAATGAACGTCATTTTATCGGCGACTCCCGCTTGCCTGACCGCGGTCACCGAATCGCCCCCGCCGATAATTGTGGTCGCATTCGATCGCGCGAGCGCGCGCGCGATCGCGAAAGTGCCCTTGGCGAAATCGGGAATTTCAAAAACGCCGAGCGGCCCGTTCCATAAAATAGTTTTTGCGAGGGCGATTTCGCCTTCGAAGAGCGCTATTGTTTCCGGCCCGGCATCAAGATTTTGCCAGCCATCCGGAATTCCGTGATCTGGTGTTAGCCGTCCTGATTTGCGACTGGGCGCGCCCGCGCGAACTTCCTGGGCAATAACGGCGTCGACCGGTAACACTAGTTTCACGTCGCGCTTTTTCGCGAGCGCGAGTAGTTCGTTGGCCAGATCAACCTTATCCGCCTCCACCCGGCTGGCGCCGATTGAAATCCCCTGCGCCTTGAAAAACGTGTTCGCCATCGCGCCGCCAATCAAAATCGTGTCGGCCTTTTTCATCAGCGCCTTTAGCACTCCGATTTTATCCGACACTTTTGCCCCGCCCATGATGACGACGAATGGTTTACCCGGGCGATCGAGCTCCTCGTGCAAATAGCGAAGTTCTTTTTCCATCAGCAAACCCATCGCGGCCTTCGGGACAAACTTTGTGATCCCAGCGGTACTGGCGTGGGCGCGATGCGCCGCACCGAAGGCGTCGTTCACATAAAGATCACCGAGCTTTGCCAGTGCCTCGGCAAAGTTTGGGTCGTTCGCTTCTTCGCCCGGCTGAAAACGCAGGTTTTGCAGCAACGCCACGTCGCCCTCTTGCATGTGCGCGACAATTTTCTCCGGCACCTCACCAATGGTGTCGTGACTGAAAATAACCGGCTGATTAATCAACGTGTGCAAATAATCAGCCACCGGTCGCAGTGTGTACTTGTCGACCCGTTTGCCTTTCGGCCGGCCAAAATGCGACATCAAAATCGTTTTCGCGCCGTGCTCGCGCAGCCAGTTGATCGTAGGTAACGATTCACGAATCCGGGTATCATCGGTAATGACAATTTTTCCGTCGCGCTCCTCCACCGGCACATTGAAATCGACGCGGACCAGCACGCGTTTCCGGCGAACTTCAAGATCGCGCAGGGTTAATTTCATTCGTTCTGCTCGTGTTCGCCCTCGTGCTCATGCTCGTAATCGTGCTCGGATAAATAATCCGGCGCTTCCTCCCGCAACACATCTGCACGGTCGGAAAATCTGCGCAGCAAGCCGACAAGCATTTCCACAATCCTGACAAGGCGTTCCTTCTGTGCGGCCACCGGTTCTTCTTTCGTAAGTTTGCGCACGAGCAAAACGTCGAGGCAGGCCGCGCATTCCAATGCCGATCCGCGCGCCATCTCAAAAAAACGAGCGCGGTCTTTGGCCGAGAACTTGCCGTTACCTTCCGCGATATTTAACGGGATGCTGGTTGATGCGCGGTCGAGCTGATCTTTCGCTGCCGCCTTGGCCGAAATCGATGCGAGAAATTCGCCAACCCACCCGCAAAAATTGATGGATTCCCGATAAACATCCAACTTTTCGTGATCGAAATAGATTTTCATTTTTCAATCAGAGCCGATTACGAGCAGGAGCACGAGCACGATTAGGAAAGGTAAGTGAATTCATTGCTCCACTACGTCATCACTCTATCCAGCTGCTATCCCCCCAGCATCTGTAGCAATTCCACGCAGCGATTGCTGTAGCCCCATTCGTTGTCGTACCAACCGACCACCTTCACGAAGCGATTGCCGAGCGTGAGCGTAAGCTTGCTGTCGAAGATGCAGGAATGCGGATTGCCCACGATGTCTTGCGATACCAGCGGTTCGTCGCTGTACTCAAGCACGCCTTTATAGCTTTTGTCCGCAGCCGCCTCGTTAAACGCCGCATTGATCGAATCGACCGTCGCATCTTTTTCCAACACGGCGGTGAAATCTGTCACCGAACCGTCCGGCGTCGGGACGCGAAACGCGCCGCCGTTTAGTTTCCCTTTCAATTCTGGAATTACTTCGCCGATCGCCTTGGCCGCGCCCGTGCTCGATGGAATAATGTTAATGGCCGCGGCGCGGGCGCGTCGCAAATCGTCGTGCGGAAAATCAAGAATGCGCTGGTCGTTGGTGTAACTGTGGATCGTGCTCATGAAACCATGTTGCACCCCGAACGTCTGGTGCAGGACCTTGGCCAAGGGCGCGAGACAGTTGGTCGTGCAACTGGCATTGGAAACGACCGTGTGTTTCGCCGGGTCGTAAATGTCGTCGTTGATCCCGATGCAGATGGTCGCGTCGGGATTTTTTGCCGGCGCGCTGATGAGCACGCGTTTGGCGCCTGCTTTGCTGATGTGCAGTTCCGCCTTGTCCCGGCTGGTGAAAAATCCGGTCGATTCGAGCACGACTTCAACGCCCAAATCTTTCCAGGGCAAATTACCCGGATCGCGTTCCTTCAGAATGCGAATCTTGTGACCGCGCACGATGATGTTTTGCTCATCAAAACTGATCTCGCCATCGAATCTCCCATGGACCGAATCCCATTTCAGCAAATGCGCGAGGGTGCGGGTGTCGGTAAGATCATTGATCGCACGGACGCGTTTGACGTCGCTTTGTGACATGGCGCGAAGAACGTTGCGTCCGATGCGCCCGAAGCCGTTGATGCCGTAATTTGCCATAATAATAAAATATTTTCAGGTTCCGCGATTTTCCGAGAATGTCGGAATCGAGTGAGCGCAGAAAGTAAAATGCGGAGACGACCGAGGCAATGGCGAATTGGAGTGGTGACAGCGCTCTGGTTTTCCTGCTTCTGCGGGCAAGTTGGCCGCGCGCCGGCGGCCGATTCATCGCAAATGAAAACCATATTTGTCTTTGGCGACAGTCTATCAGAAGGCCTTGGCATCAGTCCGCGCCAGGCCTGGCCAATGCTGCTGGTCGAGAAATTGCACCCGATCGCTCCAAATTTTCGCGTGATCAATGCCAGCGCCAGCGGGAGCACGACCGAAGGCGGGCTGCGCCGGCTCCCACCGCACCTCGAGCATCCCATCGATATTTTTATTCTCGAACTTGGGGTCAATGACGCCTTCAACGGCATTCCGGTCGAACAGACCCGCGCGAATTTGCAATCGATGATCGATCAGGTGAAAGCGCGCAATCCAAGTGCGTCGATGGTGATTGTGGGGATGCAGTTTCCGATCGCCGCACCGGACAGCGAATACGCCGCGGCGTTTGTAAAAATGTTTGCTGAACTGGCCGAGAAAAATCACGCTGCGCTGGTACCGAATTTACTCGACGGCGTTGTCGGCGACCCAAAACTCAACCTACCCGATCGCATTCATCCGAATGCTGCTGGACATAAAATTCTGGTGGAAAACGTCTGGCGCGTCCTCGAACCGATCGCACGCGAGATCGCGACAAAGCCTGCTAATGCGAGGTAGGGCGAATGCCAAAAGGCCGTAGCGGGCTGCCGCACTCCAAGACGCGTCGCGAGATTTCGGAACATTACAAACAGACGCCAGCTTTTGGGTGCGGTGGGAAGCGGAGCGCCACACCGCTTTTCTTCGGCGAAAGAGTGAACGTGAGGAAAAAGCGCCGTCGTCGCTTCGCTTTGCCGGCGCAGTCCAAAATACTACGAGTGCGTCGAGAAATGTCCGGGCGTAATTGGATGCGATCAAGTATGGCCGGGCATCACGCATCCCTTCTGCGCGCCTGCATCTTGCGGGCAAGATACCCGCGCTTCCCATGCGTGCGACACGACCGCCGGCGCGATTTTGCGCAGCGGTTACAAGCCGGCACCGTTTGCGGATAACCTGTAGCGGCAGTTTACGACCGCGTATGTGTTTAGCGTCGACTGACCCTCTCGCGCAAATCAGACAGGCGCGCGGGCGAAGAATCTCATGAAGATTCGGGGGCCATTGATCATGGGCGAGATCCCTCGCTCCGCTCGGGATGACGAAACCGCCAGTCCGGTCGAAGACTCGCCGTGGAGAGCTCGAAACCGCCAGTCCCGCTCGGACCTACAACGCAGGCTGTTGCTGGGTCAGGCAATGAAACGTGCCCAGGCCCCAGATTAATTCGCGGCAATCGATTCCGATCACTTTTCGGTCCGGAAATAGTTTTTGCAGCGTCTCGCGTGCCGGTTCGTCCATCGGATCGGCAAACGTTGGCAGCAAAACGCAATTGTTGGCGATATAAAAATTGGCGTAGCTCGCGGGCAAAACTAAATCTTCGCGCACGATTCTCCTCGGCATCGGGAGCCCGAAAACTTCCAGCGGCTCTCCGTCGATCTTCATCGAACGCAAGCGCGCAAGATTTTCCTGTAACGCCTGATAATTCGGACCGTTGCGCTTTTCCTCCACCACCGTCACGACCGCGCGCTCGCGAACAAAACGCGCCAGATCATCGATGTGACCATCGGTGTCGTCACCCTCGATCCCCTGGCCCAACCAAAGTATTTGGTGCACCCCGAGATAATCGCGCAGTCGTTGTTCAATCTGATCGCGCGTGAGTTGAGGATTACGATTCTCGTTCAGAAGACACGATTCACTTGTGAGTAACGCGCCCGTCCCATTTACCTCAATCGAGCCGCCTTCCAAAATCATGCGCGGATAAAACACCGGCACATCCAGGAGTTCGCCGACACGAGTGGGCACTACTTCATCGAGATCGCAGGGCGGATATTTGCCGCCCCAGGCATTGTAATCCCAATCCACGATGGCAAGGCGCGGTTGTTTATTTCTCGTTAGAAAAATCGGTCCGTGGTCGCGGCACCACGGTTCGTTTGTCGGGATGCGATGAAAAGTGATACGCGCGGGATCGAGACCGCGCAGCACTTCCATCGCTTCTGCTTCGTGCGCCCCGTTACAAACGTTAATGCAAACGTGTTCCGAGTCCGAGCCGGACTGGCAATTGATCAGCGCTGCGACCATCGCGCGCAAGGCCGGCAACACCTGCTCGAACGATCCCGGTAAACTAATTCCTTCCCGCTGTGGCCAGGAGAGCCATGTCGCCTCGTGCCGCTCCCATTCGGCCGGCATCCGATAACCAAGCTCGGCCGGAGTTCCTTCCATCATGCGCGATAACAGCATCGAAACGTGGCGCAGGCAATCGGGGCGCGGAAATTTTTCGCTCTGAGTTTGGGGAGCGCACGCGCCTCGCGTGCCCATTTCGGCGCCTCGCCGAAATGCTTCTCTTGTTCAACCAAACAAAGTCGTTGGCGAGGCGCCAACGACAGCACGCGGGGGCGCGTGCGCTCCCCAAGCCAAGCCCAGGATCGCGCTCGCTAATAATCCGCCGTGAAGTAAATTGGCCGCTGATCGAAAATGGAAAAGCCGGGTGAAACCGCTGGCACCGTTTTAGTCGCAGTGCCGGGTGGAAAGGGTTTGATGTCAACGCTGGCGAAGCACGGCTTCCGCGTACGGTCCTGCAAGAATCTCGCTGAGCTGATCAAGCGCTTTGATCGCTCTACCGATGCCATTGTTCTCGGAGAAACCACCCTAATCCCATCCAAAATGCGTCTCTTGGCCAAGGCCCTCGCAAGGCAGCCGCCCTGGTCGGACGTACCCGTCATTTTTTTGGCAAAGGCCGGGAGGCAAGGAAAGAAGGCCAGCCAGGGTGCGCTTCAAATCCTCGGTGATGCCAACGTGCTCGCCCTCCCACCTCCGTTGCGAATAATCGCGCTTTTGTCAGCACTGCGAGCGGCAGCGCGAACACGTCGGCATCAACGCGCCGTCCGCGATTTGTTTGAACAACGCGAAGCCGCCCTCGCCAGTATCAGCGACGCTTTCTCCGTCATCGATCGCGACTGGCGCTATACCTACGTGAACAAACGCGTTCTCGAATTGACGGGAAAGCGGAAAGAAGAGCTGATCGGCCACGTGATCTGGGAAATTTTTCCCGAAGCGGTTGGCTCTGAATTCTATCAGCGCTGTCATCGCGCTATGGAGACGCAACAACCCGATCGCTTCCAAGTCTTTTACAAACCGTGGGGGCGCTGGGTTGATACGCGCATCTATCCCAGCAGCGATGGGCTCGCCATTTATCGCGCCGACATCGGCGAAATGATGGAGCAGCAAAAACGGTTGCGCGAAAGTGAGCAGCGCCTTCACGTCGCGGAAGAACGAATCCGCCTCGCCTTGGAAGCGGCCGACGTTGGTATCTTCGACTATTACCCTGCCGTCGGCGTGATTCGTTGGTCCGACCGCTGCAATGAATTGTTCGGTTTGCCTGCCGGCACCAAGCCAGACTACGTCACGTACCTCAACGCCATTCATCCGGACGACCGCCATATCATTCACGAGACGATCCGCGAGGTTTTGAGTCCCGGCAGCACCGGCCACTACGAGATCCAATATCGGGCCATCGGCGTTGCCGATTCACAAGAACGCTGGCTGGAGGAAAAAGGACGCGTCCTTCTCGACGATGCGGGCCGGCCGGCGCGATTCCTCGGCACCATTCTCGAAATCACAGAACGCAGACTTGCCGAAGACGCGCTCAAAAAAGCGAAACAGGACGCCGAAGACGCGAATCGCGCGAAGGACCAATTCCTCGCCATGCTCTCCCACGAATTGCGGACGCCGCTTACGCCCGTGCTCATGACCATCGCTTCGCTTCAGCGCAATCATGACATTCCAGATAACGCACGACGCGATCTGGAGGTGCTCCGGCGCAATGTCGAGCTCGAAGCTTTGCTCATCGACGATCTCCTCGATCTCACCCGCATCGCCCACGGCAAACTCGAGCTGCGTAACGATGCCATCGACGTGCACGCTTCGCTCAATTACGCACTCGGAGTTTCGGCCAGCGATTTAAACGAAAAGCAAATCAAGGTTCAGCTAGATCTCGCCGCCAAAGAACATCATTGCTGGGCTGATGCCGCCCGCTTGCAACAGGTTTTTTGGAACATCATCAAGAATGCGGTCAAATTTACTCCTGCCCGCGGCCAGCTCCGTATTAGCACACGCAATGACGCGGAGCATTACATCGTCATCGATTTCACCGATACCGGTATCGGGATCAATCGCGAACTGCAGCCGCGCATTTTCGACGCCTTCGAACAAGGCGGGAGCGGCGTAACCAATCGCTACGGCGGGCTCGGTCTCGGTCTCGCCATTTCAAAACGCGTTATCGATTTGCATGCCGGGAAAATTTCGGTGCAGAGCGAAGGTCGAGGTACCGGCGCCACTTTCACCATTAAACTAAAGGCGATGGAAACATCGTTACTGGAAGGCCCAGCGTACCCGCTCGATCACGACGGCAGCGCAGAGGACAGCGCAGAAATCTTGCTGGTGGAAGACCATGAAGACACCGCGCGGGCGTTGCGCCGGATGCTGGAAAATGCCGGGTATCAGGTCGGGTACGCATCGACTCTCGCCAGCGCGCGTGATCTGGCGGCGAAACGCCGTTTTCGACTCGTGATCAGCGACCTCGGTTTGCCCGACGGCAGCGGCCTGGATTTGATGGGCGAACTGGGCGATTCCGGTCAGTTGCGTGGAATTGCCCTCAGCGGTTTCGGAGCGGACAGTGATGTCGCAGCGGCCAAAGCGGCGGGCTTCGCGGAGCATTTCACCAAACCAGTCGATTGGGAACGCCTGCGGCATACCATCCACCGACTCCTCGCCGGTCGACAGGCGAGTTCTACGTCGCCTATCTAAACAATACCTTCGACTCTGCTCTTGTAGAGGCAGGCGCCGGCCCTGAGCCTGTCGAATGGGTGTCGCCCGCACCGGCTTTTGCTGGGAGGCGACTCCCGTGTGCATTTGGCGCCAACAGGGCTTCCTCATTTTGGACTGCGCCGGCAAAGCGAAGCGGCGACGGCGCTTTTTCGCGCAGGTGTGATCTTCGAGCGCACAAAGCGTGAAGTGACTCGCGATTCCCGCGAAAACTGAGCTAAGGAAAGCGGTGTGGCGCTGCGCTTCCCACCGCACTCCAAAATGCCGCCTACCTCAGGCGACCGCGAATGCGCGACGTATGCGGAGGGATCCACTTCCGTGCGTCTAAGCCTGTCCGGTCGAAGACTCGCCGTGGAGAGCTCGGACAAAAACGTTCACCGGGCCGGCCGCGTGTCAGGCGGATTATTGAATCCGTCCGGTGGGGCGCGGTGACCGACCCAGGAACACATCCGTTTTCGCACAAAGAAAAAACGAACTCAATCATAATTTCGCGAGCCGCAATGAAATTCGCCTTAACCATTTCCAAAAAAATTTAGCGCGCGTAAAAGGCTTCACCTCAGGCGGCTGGCTTTTCTTAAAGATTAAGGCTCCCCCTCTACATTCGACGTTCGACGTTCGACGTTCGATGTTCGACGTTTTCCCTTGATTATTCCTCTTCATACTCCTGCTCATGCTCATGCTCGATTGACCGGATCACGATTCACGATTCTCTTTCTTACCTCGTCTCCCTGCCTAACGTTCCCCTCATGCCAAAAAAACCCCGCCGCGCTTCACCCCGCCGTTCTTCCCCATCCGCCAGTCCGGCTCGGACCAGAAAAATCAAACGCTACGGCTGGATCCCCGACATCCCGGACCAGCGCGATTTCCTTTACGCTGCCCCGCCCGCTTTCCTGCGCGCCTTGCCGCCCAGGGTCGATCTGCGCAAACAATGCCCGCCCATTTACGACCAAGGTCAATTGGGAAGTTGCACCAGCAATGCAATCGGCGGCGCCATCGAGTTCGACCAGATGAAAGAGAAGCTGCCGCAAATCTTCATCCCGTCGCGTCTCTTCATTTACTACAACGAGCGCGTCATCGAAGGCACCGTCAACACCGACGCCGGCGCCATGCTCCGCGACGGGATCAAGACCGTGGCCAAACAAGGCGCCTGTCCCGAGCCGATGTGGCCGTATCTTATTGCCAAGTTCAAAACCAAACCGTCCGCGGCCTGCTATCGGGAAGCGGCCAAGCACACCGCCGTGAGCTATCAGCGGTTGGTTCAATCCCCCTCGCAAATGCAAGGCTGTCTGGCTTCGGGTTATCCTTTCGTCTTTGGCTTCACCGTTTACGAAAGCTTCGAAACCGACACGGTCGCGCGCACCGGTCACGCTCCGATGCCCGGCTCGGGCGAGCACGTCCTGGGCGGTCACGCCGTCTGCGCCGTTGGCTACAATACTACCCGACGCTGGTTCATTTGCCGGAATAGTTGGGGAACTAGCTGGGGCATGCGCGGCTACTTTACCATCCCCTTTGCCTACCTGACGGATACTGATCTATCCGCCGACTTTTGGACAATTAGAGTAGTTCAGTAGGACAGGAAGGTTGAGGTTTGAGGCCTAATGAAAATGACGAAGGTCGAATGACGAATGATGAAGACGGGCTAGTCCCGTTCGACGTTCTGTGTTCGGTGTTCGGTGTTTGATTGCTATCCTCTGACTTCTGACTTCTGACTTCTGACCTCTGGCGCCGTGCGCCGTCTTTTTCCTTTCCGATCCCTCTCAAACTCATTAGCATTGCACCAGTGCGCGGCCTTTATCGAAAAGAGCGAACTGACCACGGGCGGCAGCTTGCCTCAGTCGCCTTTTCCGTCGTTCCTAAACTCGATAATCGCGTCCGCGTCGCGGAAGATCCTCCTTCCTCAACTGGCATACGACGCACACCTTCCCGCGTAAAAGGCGAGCCATTTCTTTACGCAACAGCTCGCTTACTCGGTTTGCCTGGGGGGACCTTCTGCCAGAAAATGTCGTAGTTGCGCTTTTAGAAAGCGCCTACCGGCACCGCTTTTCAGATAGTTTTCCCGTCCAAGTGCATCGGCTTGATGCAGGTACGCTTCATAGTAAATGAGCTCCACGGACCGCGATAAGATGTAGCTCGACTGCGACCATCCTGATGTTGCCACAATCTTACTCGTAAGTTACTCGAGTAACCTATATAAAAGCCACTGTCGCTTTCTGACCTTAGTATATAAACGTAAAACACGCCGTCGTTTATACTAGCCCTCGGCACGT
Organism: Verrucomicrobiota bacterium; assembly: GCA_003220155.1. GTDB lineage: Bacteria > Verrucomicrobiota > Verrucomicrobiia > Chthoniobacterales > UBA10450 > AV69. The sequence continues at coordinate 28 of QHRO01000230.1, read as the reverse complement.
GAGCGAAGCTTTTACGTGCTCAATCCAA
>QHRO01000297.1:5401-8599 GCA_003220155.1 Verrucomicrobiota bacterium | reverse complement strand
GACGTTTCAGCCTGCCCGCGCTCGTCCGGCCTTGCTACAACAGCGTGAAGAGCCATGACGTGCGCAACCGCTAAAGCAGCCAGCCCGCAGTTGGATCGTAAGAACCTGCTGGAAAAGTACACTGCAAGGCTCCTTTAAAGCGTCTAACCTTCGACCACTTACTGTGTCCCGCCATAACTTCGGGCGAATAATTTTTGTGAAAGCTCGCCTGGCCAGAAATCCGGTGATTCGGGAAACGGGCGCGCCTCGAAAAGAAATCTACCGAGGAGGCGGACTAACTAACTCAATTGAACTGCAACGGAATCGATTTGTCAACACGCGACAGACGTATGGTCTGTTCTAATTTGCACGAACACAGATCTCCGGTGCGCCAAATAGGCGTCAAGCCTTGTACCCGCATAGAAGACAGGCCTCTGGCCTGTCCGGCGGTGATAGACCGCCGCTACAGAAATCTCAACAGACTGGAAGCCTGTTTGCCGGACAGGCCAGAGGCCCGCCTTCCTTGCGCGCAATCCGTACAGTCCCTTTGCGTGCAAGAAGCGCAGGGACGCGGCAAGCCATGTTCGGCCTACGTCGAAGAGAAGATTTTGAGCAGGCGAACGCACACGCGTAATTGAACGGTAGCGGAATCGATTCGACAGCGCCCACTATCGGATTCCCGTATCGATATCCATGTCCACGCGCACCGTCTGGTTTGAGACGACGGTGAAAGGTCGAGGCTTTACTCGGGCGGGCCTGGATTCGGGTCCTTGCACGTCCAGGAAATAGTCGCCCGGGGGCAGCTCAATGCGATAGTTTCCGTTTCGATTCACCGCCACCTGTGTGATTTCCTTTTTCCCTTCTCGGCTCCGGACGATTAGTCGATACTCAAAGTACGGTTGTGCATTTTCTGAATTGGGCGCGCCTGAGTCATCGGAAAGGTTGACATCGCTGAGCGGAAAAATCTTCACATGCCCCTCGACAAAACCTAGCGGCACAGGACCACTCCACATCGCCCTGCCGATCAACATCAACAAGACGGATAGGCGAATCACGTCTTTGACACGCATACACTACTTCAAAAAAAATGGGCGGGATAGATTAACTACCCCGCCCAGTATGTAAACTACGCTCTGTCTTTACGGAAGCGTCAGTTTCCAAGCGCTCCGCCCATGCGTCGCGGCATAAAGTAGGCGCGCGTTCGGCACGATCGTTAGGCTGGAAACCTCGACTTTGGGCAAGCCGCCTCCCGCCTCTGTCCACGCGCTCCCGCTGTTGGCAAGCTTCATCACGCCGAAGTCGCTAGCGGCATAGAGGTCACCAGTCGTATCATCGCGGACAAGATCCGTGATCGGCAGATCGCTGAGATCGTAGCTCAGGTCTGTCCACGTCGCCGTGCCTGCACCCGGGTTATACGTCACCTCGAACACGTGGCCCGGGGTACTCGGGGTGTGAGAGTTGTAGCCCGAATAAGAGACCCAAACGTGATTCTTGTTGGCTGGATCGATATAAACCGAACTAATGAAGCGCTCCGGGTCGTTCGACGCGAGTGAGTCGATCCGTGTATAAGTCACGTCGGCTTGGTTCGCCGCGTTTGCGTTGTTCGTTATGAACAGCCGACCGGAATCGGTCGCGACCCACATTGTGCCGGTGTCGCCTGCAAACCGCTCGACCTGAGCGACGACGCTCGGAAACCCGAGTGTCAGGTCCCGATCTCCCCAGAACGAGCTCGTCAGGTCGCCATTCGCGCCGCCGAGCGGGACCCAGTCGCCGCAGCCCGGATCGTCAAACGACACGGTGAACTCAGGGCAATTGGCCTCCAAGTACGCCTGATTACCACCGTTATCGAATGTGCGCCAAACGTGCTGGAAACCGGTATACATCGTGCCCGAGACCGTCGGGTCCATCAGTTCTGGCCAGTAAAACTCGACCGCTTCGCCGCTCTGAATCAGTGGTCCGCCGATGATGACCCACTTGGTTGGATCACCGTTCTGGAAGTTTACGTCTGTGGCACCCAAGAAGAATTGATTAAAGCGGATTGCTGGGTTCCCAATGTCGAAACCGGACTCGCCGCCATCGCCGTAGATGATCTGCGGCCATTGAACAGCAGAGCCGTAAGTCTCAAACGTTCCATTGTCTTGCGTCCCGCCCTGTAGATGTTTCGGATTTGTCGGGTCAACGGACAATGTCGAGAATTGCAGCGTCGAAAGCCCTTTGTTCGAGCTAAAGAGGTGCGATGGAACGCTCGAGAGTAGATTATGGCAGGTAATCATGCTCGCCGCCCCTATTGCCCGCGAGTCGCATTGCGAAGAAATGTCAGTAAACGAGCCACTCGAGCGGACGACCCCGCCGTCGGAGGCCTCGAAGAAGAGGCCACTATTGTTCGGGCTCACGACGAGCGCGTGCTGGTCCGGGTGCATGCCGTTTGGCGCGACCAACATGGGCGGATAGGTCGATGCGTAACTACCGGGAGGGACAGGGGCCGTCGTCGCATCGAAGGTCATGTCCCCCCAATGCTCGCCGGCGTCCGTCGAATGCACCACGGCACGACCGTTCGATCGGAAGCCATACTCGCCGTACTGGTACGAGCCGCCGACGTAGACCTCATCCGGATGCCCAGCCGGCGAGACGACGAAGTTGTCATAGACGCACTGACCCGTGCAGTAGTTGAATGTTGCGTAGTAAGGGTTCGTTCGATCGTCACTCGTCAGTTTCTTCCACGCAGCAGTATTGTTTGTCCCATCGAAGAGTCCGCCCGCCGATTGCGTGGCGTCATCCGCTCGATAGAATGCGGTGCCGGTCGAGCTGTTGGCGCCATCGCCCGCGTAAATTCGCGTCTTTCCATTCGCCAGATGCGTGGCGGCAAACTCTGTCCGATCCGAGCTCGAGGAGCTGGCCGGCTTAAAGATCTGCGCAAAAGTGGCGCCGCTGTCAGTCGACCGCCGGATACCCCTACCGAAGACGCCCGCGTAAACGGTGCTGCTCGCCGAAGGATCTAACTCAACATGGTTCACCCCGCGAAGGGAGCCGAAGCTCGAGAGGAACGCGCCGCCGGGAAGTAGCGGATTATTGCAAACCGGAACCGGGCTTCCGATGAGGGTGAAGGTCGCACCGCCGTCAATCGATTTCCAGAGACCGACAGGCGGGAAGTTGGGATTCTGCGAGAATTCGCCACCAGATGGTACCCCATCTCCGAGGACGCCCCGGGCCGACCCGACG
>QHRO01000297.1:0-5287 GCA_003220155.1 Verrucomicrobiota bacterium | reverse complement strand
CTATCGCCACCGTCGGTCGATTTGTAGATGCCAAGGCCCGCATTGGAGTCGCCCGAACCGTTGGGCTCGCCTGTGCCGACGTAGAGTGTGTTGCCGGTCGGATCACTCGGATCAAGCGTGATCACGCCAATTGCGTTGGTGGCGAAGCTGTCCGAGACAAACGTCCAGTTGGGCGACGTCGCAAGGCCGTTGTCCGCCCGCCAGATGCCTCCGCCGGCAGCACCCAAATAGAGTCGGCATTTCGCTTGCGAGCAATTTGGCGCAATTGCCAGTGCCGTCGTGCGGCCAGACGCGATATAGTCGTGGCCGGTGAATGTTAAAGACCCGGGATAGCTCGCGATGCTAGGGCCAGCCAAGCTCCACTGCCCCTGCGCGTTCACTCCCGCCTTGGCTGATTTACCTTTAATTTTCGCCCACGCCTTCTGAGCGTTCAGCGTGTCGGCAATTCGAACTTCAGTAGCGGGATACGCGCGGTGCCGATAGGCTTCTTGCGCCGCGCGGTCGAGACCATCTTGGTCACTCTCACTTATCGCCGGCTCTCCGCCGTTACCGGCGAGGTCCTGAGCAGTCAGCTTCCCGCCGAATGCCGGAAGTGGGCGCGCCTTACGCGAGCCGTTGCCGATGGTCAAGACGTTGTCGGTTGCGGCGACAAATGCCATTGCGGCTGCGGCGGAGATGAGGGTGACTCCGCTTGCAATGCGGAGTTGTGATAGGAGACGATTGCGACTAAACCAGTGATCAGATTTCATGTGCTTTTTTGCGGGTACGAGTTAGCGGATGGGGTTTGTGCTATTACGCGAATAGCAGAGCTAAGTTTGCCGAAAAATCAGAGATCAAGTCAAGCATTTCTTCTTCTTCTCCAAAAATGTCGACCGGGCTGTGAGAGTCGACCCCCCTAAAAGCGTTCTCCGCTCACGAGTGGCTCAGCCGATCGTTCAGCGAACGCCCGTGTCGATGTCCATATCGATATGAACAGTTTGATTCGATGTAATAGCGAGCGGCTGCGGTTTTGCGCGGACGTGCCGAGTCCGCGGTCTTGTGGTCTAGAATGTACCGGCAATTAATCGGTCTCCAGCAGCTTTTGCAGTTCGATTGCCGAATCAAGCCGGCCCCTCAACTGCGAGCGCAGTCATTGTCACGGATACTGAAAATGGATTTAGCGCTGGCGCGGTGCAGCGCCAGCCACTGGCAGGCGTATCACCTATTCCTGTGGCGCGCTCGCCTCGGCGCTTGATCCCGTGACGATCGTCATATCAACGTGGACGGTCGCATTCGAAATAACCGTGAACGGTTGCGGTTTTGCGCGGAGATTCGCGGACTCACCCCTTTGCACATCCAAAATGTAATCGCCCGGCGGCAGCGCTACGCGATAGTTTCCGTCCCTCTCCGCGGTAACTCGGGTAATTTCTTTTTTGTCGGCTCGGCTCAAAATAATTAGCGGATAGTCAGCGTAGTTTTTCGCTGCGACCGCCGCCGTGTTTTCATCGGCGAGCTTGACCGGGCTGCGGGAAAAAATCTTCAACTGTCCCGCAAGGAATCCTTGAGGCGTGGCATTAATTGATGATGCAGTGCCGAGCAGAACCAAAAAAATGCAGACGGCAATCGGGTACTTGAGGGACGTAGGCATTATCTGATCGGAAAAAGCGGGGCGGGATAGATTTTCCACCTATCCCGCCCTGCGCGCAAACTACACTTACACGATTAAGGAGCAGTGGTTACTGCCCGCCTAGAGGTAGCTTCCACATGCCCTGCGAGTGCGTCGCTGCGTAGATCAGGTTCGGGCAGCCCTTCTTGCCCGTTGCGACGCATGTCGGCACACGGGCCGAGGGCTCGATCTCGAGGTGCGTGATCTCGAAGCGCGGCAGGCCCGGCGTTACTTTCCAGCCGCCCTTGCCGTCGCTGTTGCCCAGAAGGACGCCGAAGTCCGTGGCGACGTACAAGTTCTTCCTCGCGTCGTCGCGGACGATATCGTTCACCGGCAGATCTCCGGTGCCCGTCGGCGTCGGGAACGTCGCCGTGCCGGCCTCGACGTTCAGGTTCGTGAACGTGCCGGAACCCGCAGTCGCACCGCCTTCCAGCGCTTCGAAGACGTGGCCCGGGACGGTCGGCGTCGTGGCGTTGTAGCCGGAATACGTAATCCAGGCATGGTTCACGTTTGCCGGATCCGGATAGATCGAACTCGGGAACCTCGTCGGCGAGGTCGCGTTGTCGATCCGGTGCCACGAGACGCTCGCCGGATTGCTCGCATCCGCGTTGTGCGTCACGAAAATGCGGCCGGCAGAGGTAGTGGCCCAGAGAGTCCCATGGTCGGCCTTGTTCCGAGCAAGCCAGGAGATCGCCCCTCCCGTCCGGTCTGAGCCGTAGACGGTGCCCGTCAGGTCACCGGGATTGTTCGAGCCCACGGCGCCACCGAGCGGCTGAAAGTCGCCGCAACCCGGCTGGCCGGACGAGGTCAATTCAGGACAGTTCGCCTCATAATTGGCAATGTCCGGCGTTGTGTTCTGCGGAACAGCGCTGGGATTCGCACCCGCACCGAACGCCCACGAGCGCCAGACGTGCTGGAGCCCCGAGAAGATCGGGTGCGCGCCACTGGGTGGGTTCGGATCACCGATCTGGGGCCAGTAGAACCCGACTGCCTCGCCACTAGTCGCAAGCGGCCACCAGATGGCGACCCACTTGGTGGGATCGCCGTTCTCGAAGTTCGCGTCGGTGAACGAGCTCGTGAACTCGTTGAAGCGCCACGTCGCGTTTGTGGCGTCGTAGCCGGAATTGCCGCCGTCACCATAGATGTTCTGCGGCCAGTCGTTCTGGCTGGCCTCGGGATCGTTGTTCGACCACGTGCCGTTGTCCTGCGTCCCGCCTTGGACCTCAGCTGGGTTCGACGGGTTAATGGCGACGCCGACGAATTGCAACGTGTCGAGGTTCCGGTCGGTGTGCGTGATCAGGTTCGGTACCCGGGACAGCAGTTGCCGCTCCAAGGCCCGCCCGTTCGTTCGAGTTGCACCGGAAAGACAGATCGCCAAACGCACCATCGGTGCGGATCACTCCGCCATCCGAGCCCTCGAAGATTTGGGTCGGGTTTGATGGGTTCACGACGATCGTGTGCTGGTCCGGGTGGATGTTGTTCGGAGCCCACAGGCATGTGAACCCTGGCGATACAGGGCCGAACGTTTCCTCAAAGGCCGCGCCGAGTCCGCACCAGCTGGCAGGAGTGTTTTGCATGTCGTAGGTAAGGTCGGTGAAGGTGCGGGTGGTGGGAGTACTGTTGACGTGCGTAACGGACTCAGGGTCGCCCGCCGTCGTCGAGTAGAGCACGGCGCGCCCGTTCGAGCGGCCGCTGCCGCACCCCACGCCCTTCGTGTTACAGGGTTGCTCACCGTAGTTATACGAGCCGATCACATAGACCGTGTCGGGCAATCCGGCCGGCGTGTAGACGTTCTCGTCGTACCAGCACTGGCCGGTGCAGAAATTGATCGTCGCATAGTACGGGCTCGCCGTCGTGTTCGATGAGAGCTTCTGCCAGCCGTTGTAGACCTGTGGACCAACAGTCGTGTCCGGCGGCACTGTCGAGCCTGCCGCTTGCGAGGCAAGCAGGGCCGCGGCCGTCAGGCCTGCGTTGTCCGTACGCCAGAAGTTCGCGGCGTTCGACGCGAGCGGATTGCTGCTGGCCGCCGTGCCGTCGGTCAGGTAAATCCGAGTCTTGTTGTTCTGGACAGTGGCGGCAAACATTGTCCGGTCGACGCCGCCACCTGGGAACTGCGGTGCGAAAACCTGCTTGAATGCTGTGGGAGACGATGTGCCGTCGAGTGAGGGAGATCGCCGCCAGACGCCCTGGTCAAACGCGGAAGCATAGACGGTAGTCGGATCGAGCGGATCCAGACCAACGTCGGTGACGCCGAATGAGTTCGGGTTGTTGCCGTTCCACACCTCGGTGAACGTGTTGCCGCCGTCGGTCGACTCGTATACCCCAACAGGGTTTGCGCCCGGCTCGAAGCGCTGCGACTCGGTCGTTCCGACCCCGACCGTGTGCGAGAGCCCGCGCACGCCCAGCGCGGAGCCGACGAAGAGGTGCTTCGGGTTGGTGGGATCGATGGCGATCTGGTTGATCCCGCGACCCAGAAAGGCGTCGCCCGAGTTCGCGCAGGAGTAGGTCGTGTTGTTGACACAGGAATCGGGGAGCTTCGTCCACGAGTTGCCGCCGTTCGTGGTCTTGTAGATACCGACGCCGGATTCACACCCAGAGGAACAGCGGTTTCCCTCGCCTGTGCCGACGTAAAGCGTGTTCCCGCTAGAGTCGTTGGGATCTGCGACGAGAGCGCCGACGGAGTTGAGAGCCAGGACGCCGGTGAGCCATGTCCAGGTCGGAGTTGCCGCTAGGGCGTCGTCCGTCCGCCAAACGCCGCCGCCGGCGGTGCCGACCCAGAGTCGACAATTCCCTGGCGCGCACGTAGGAGCGATGACTAGCGCCGTGTCACGACTCGCCGTCGCCGTCGTGGCGCCCGAGAACGACAACACGCCGGGCTGGACGGAGTTTTGCAGCGGTCCGTATGACTGCCAGTGGTTGTTGCTGGTCGAGGTATTGCTGCTGCTCGCGGCAGTCTGCGTGGCGATCTTGTTGAACGTTTTCTTCGCGTTCTGCACCATCGATGGCGGGATCACGTTGGCCGGATAGGTCCGCGTCGCGGACTTGTACGCCTCGTAACCGCCTATCGGTCCTTCGCCCGGTGTAGTGCGGGCGCTTGTCGATTCTGCGTCCCGTTCGCCGGCGATCTTGGATATAACCAGTCGGTCGTGCGAGAGCTGCCTCGGCGGGCTGCTGACGGTAAAGATCCTATCGCCGCTGGCGACAAAAGCCGTTGCGGCGCCCGCTGACAAAAGCGCAATAGCTGTAATCGCGCGGATGAGAGAGAAGAAACGATTATTTCGAGAGACCGGGTGTGTTTTCATAGTTTGTACAGAAGTGAGCGATTGAATCTGACTTTGCGAGATTGGTGTCCGCTTTGGCAGAACTCCTCAGAATGGCGAAACCTGGATTCACGCGTCAAGCATATTTATTGTGCTTTTTTAAAATTTTTTATGCATGCCACCCCCGCTTGGGATGATCAAGATTAATCGCTCGTCGAAGACGGCTTTTCGAACGTCCCTTAAACCGCAATTGCAGTCTTTATCGCTGGTGCCGAAAATAAATTAGCAGCGGCGCGTTTTCGCGCCGTCGCATCGAGAATCCGTTTGCGCAAACGCAGCGATTTTGGGGTGGCCTCAACGTATTCATCAGAGTCGATGTACT
>QHRO01000229.1 GCA_003220155.1 Verrucomicrobiota bacterium | reverse complement strand
ATGCTGTAACCCCCGTTGGTGAACAATTTGCTGCGGCCTTTACCGCTCACCACGCCATAGGTGAAGGTGTAATCCAATTTAAATGGCGCCCCGATGGCGAAGGCAAACTGCCCAACCCGCACCGCGTCGCTGTCGCCCATCTGCGCCACCGGCAAGTCTTTGGCGTCGATTTTGATCACCGCGATGTCGGTCTTCTCATCAGTGCCGACGACTTTCGCGGGGAATTCGCGGCCATCTTTTAATTTAACCTCCACATGGTCCGCCCCCTCGACCACGTGAAAATTAGTAAAGATGTATCCATCAGACCGCACAATGAATCCGGACCCTTCGCTCTGAATCGGTTCGAGATTACGCGGACCGCGCCGCGGTGAATTATCATCAGGTTGCCCTTGGAAAAATAAATCGTCGAAGTTAAATCCCTCGTTGCCGTCGTTCTTTTTCGAGACCTCGATGATGACGACGCTGGGCGCGACGATTTCGAAAACTTTGGCGAAAGCATTGTTCAGGGCGTGAACGACATCCTTTCCGGACTCCGCTGCGGCCGGCGGAACGGTAGGGGAAGATTCCTGCGCCTGAAGAGGCGAGGCGGTCAGTGCGCCACAAAAAATGAGAGCAAACAAAAATCGCATGAGTTGGAATTTCGACATATCGGACTGGTAGTTGTTCAAATGTAACCGCGCTTTGTAGGCGCGCCACCTGTGGAACCGCTCTTGTGGGCGCGCCTTCCCTGAGCCGCTCATCTCCGTCATCCCGAGCGAAACCGAGGGACCTCACCGAAGTTCGTGGGTCACACAAAGGTGGTTTGAACAGTCCACGACCGCTCGGAGGTCCCTCGGTCCGAGCCGGACTGGCGTTGTCTTCGCGTCTCGGGATGACAGCACGAAAAACTCGCGCTGCAAGAAACGCGGCCAGCATCGGTTGACGCAATCTGTCACTGTGCGTAGAGCAAACTGGATGCTGGCTCGGCTGCTCGTTGTCGCACTGACGTTTTTTCCATTGGCAACCCGCGCGTGCGATCTCTGCGGCTGCTACACCCCACAAGTGGAATCGATGCCGAAGGAGAAAGTTTCCATGAGCGGCCTCTACACGGCCATCGCCGAGCAGTTCACCCATTTCGGCTCGCTTCAATTCGATGATCGTGAGGTCGCCAATCCCACTGGGCAACGATTGGAAACTTCGATCACGCAGTTCGTCGCCGGCTACGGAATTAACGATCGGTTCGCCCTGCAATTTAACGCGCCGTTTATTTACCGCGATTTCCGGCGGCCGGAAGGCTTTGCCATCGACGAAGGGAACGTGAGCGGATTCGGCGACGTCTCTCTTTTGGCCAAGGCGGTGCTGTGGCATTTCGTTTCAACCGCGTGGCGTGAATTCAATGTCGAAGAAAAGAACCCAGTCGCAATCGAGCACGAATCAGATTGTACCTGCTCAGTTGTCGCGCTGGGTGGGCTAAAATTTCCGACCGGCGACCCCAGCCGGTTACAGGAAGAATTTCACGAAGTGGAAATTCCGGGAGCGCCAGAGAGCGGAATTCACGGGCACGACCTCACCCTTGGCACCGGTTCGTATGATGGGATTTTCGGCGCGCAAGGTTCGGTGCGTTACAAGAATTTTTTCGCAGAAGCCAATGGCCAATTCACTCTCCGCGGCGATGGCGCGCACGATTATCATTTTGCCAACGATCTGATCTGGAGCGCGGGGCCGGGATATTATCTCGTTCGCAAACGCGATACTTTAGTTGGATTCCAATGCGTGGCGTCTGGCGAAAGCAAGGACGTCGATCGATTTCAAGGCCGCGCTGCTGAGGACACTGGCGTTACTTCGGTGTTTATCGGTCCGCGTATTATTGCGTCGTACGATCAACTCAGCGGCGAGCTCGCCGCTGAGTTTCCAGTGTTGATGAACACGACGGCCTTACAGGTGGTGCCGGATTATCGTTTGCGCGCAAGTGTCGCAGTCAGCTGGTGAAGATTTGGAAAACATTGCTGCTCGTTTATCGCGAGTTGGATGTTCATTTGCCGGTAGGGCGAGACTCCGTCGAGCCGCGCAGGCTTCGTTCTAGTGCAGCGCAGACCCATTTCCATCACGTTGCCAGCGAGCGCGAGCTGGCTGATGCGCTCGATTCCTTTCGTGGATTTCCGCAACTCGCGCGCGAATTGACCAACGGCGCAACGGGAATCGAATACGAAATTGTCCGGCCTGATCACGCGCTTACTTCTCTCACCCGCGAATCGTCATCACGTTTCTGGCCGTCGCCTGATGATACTCGATCCGATCTGGATGAGTTCGCACCGCCCGGGAAGTACGATTCGATTTTCGTTTTCTGGCCCCAGCGGAACTTGAAAATTGGAACGGCGGTTCCGTGTGATGCCTGGGGTTTGGCGATGGGCGCGAGCGAATCGACTAATGGCGCGACCTACGCCGCTATTGCCAACGCGCCGTCATCGGCATGGGAAAATGAGGCGCGTGGTGAAGTCTGGCTGCACGAATGGTTGCACGGCGTTTGCGCGCATTTCGCGCAGCGTGGTCATGTCATGCCCGAGCGCGACGCCGACGGCGCTGAAGTGCACGGCTACGTTCGGTCATCCACCGCCGGCTGGACCGATTACTATCGTGATTTAATGAGCGGAAACGTTGTGGAAGATGGAAGACGTTTCGGCATTCCAGCCGATGCATGGGTGGCGTAAGCCGCTTAGCACAGTCTTCGACGTCAAACCGGCCTGAATGACGAAGCATGAATGACGAATGACGAAAGAAGGACGAAGTCCGAATGACGAGATCGCAGGATAGAGGACAGTCCGTCCTGTAGCGGCGGTCTATGACCGCCGAATCTCCCCCGAGATTGAACAACCGTGGTCGAACCGCGTCAGACGAATCAATTCAGAGACAGGCAGTTAAAACCGTGTGCATTGACACGATTGTTAACGACGTTAAGTTTTTTCTACACAAATACGAACATGGTGAATCTCACCGAGGGAATTGAGCAGGAAAAGGCGTTCCGCTCCCACGCGCAAGGCTATTGGTCTCGCAATGGCGGGGTTGCGCCGGAACTTTGGAACGACTGGAAATGGCAGCTGAAAAACCGCGTCACCAAGCTGGAGCAACTGGAAGAACACCTGTCGCTAAGCGAGGAGGAGCGCGCCGGCGTTTTGCTCTCCGGCGATAAACTCGCGCTCGCGATTACGCCGCACTTTTTCAATCTGATCCCGCGGGAAAATCCAGACGATCCGATCCGGCGTCAGATGATCCCGCGGATCGAAGAAACATGGAGTTCGCCCTACGATATGGCTGACCCGTGCGGAGAAGATTCACACATGCCGGTGCCGGGGTTGGTCCATCGCTATCCGGATCGCGTCCTATTTTTGGTGACCGACCGGTGTGCTGCCTATTGTCGCTATTGCACGCGTAGCCGCGTCGTCAGTGGGGTGGGCGAACAGGAATTGCACACTGATTTCGAGGAAGCCTTCCGCTATCTGGAACAACACACCGAAGTGCGAGATGTGCTGCTATCGGGCGGTGATGCGCTCCTGTTCAATGACGGCAAACTGGAGAATTTGCTCAGTCGTTTGCGCGCGATCTCGCACATTGAATTCCTCCGCATCGGAACGCGGGTTCCGATTTTCCTCCCGCAACGAATCACGCCAGAGCTTTGCGCGATGCTGGCGAAGTATCATCCGCTCTGGATGAGCGTGCACGTCAATCACCCGCGCGAGCTGACTATTGAAGTAAAAGAAGCACTGGAGCGACTGGCGAATGCCGGCATCCCGTTAGGCAACCAAAGCGTGTTGCTGGCCGGCGTGAACGACGATCTGGAGACGATGAAGACACTCGTGCACAAACTCCTGATGTGCCGTGTCCGCCCATATTACCTTTACCAATGTGACTTGATTAACGGCTCATCGCACCTGCGCACTTCTGTCGCGAAAGGGATCGAGATCATTGAAGGCTTGCGCGGTCACACCACCGGTTACGCCGTCCCACAATATGTCATCGACGCCCCCGGCGGCGGCGGCAAAGTGCCGATCAATCCCGGCTACATCCTCTATCACGACAACGAGAAAATCGTGATTAGAAATTACGAAGGAAAAATCTTCGAGTACCCCGAGACCGGAAACGAAAACGTCCAGTTCGCACCCCAACGCGAGTATCACGACGAGTATCTCTATTCGTAATTGGAGGGCGCTGCGCTGTCGACGCATCTGTTAGCGCCAAAGGCGCGGTATTCATATCAGCCTGGGCAACGCCCCAGGGATTCGTGTGATGCCGAACCCCAGCGCTGAAAGCGCGATTCATTCTGAACCCATACCGGCTTTTGCTTGTCTTTGAGCGCACGGTTCGAATACCTTCGCATCAGATTCGCCTTTGCATGCCGCCGGTCAAATATTCCCCCGACGTTTGCGCATGCTGTCGCACCGCGGAGAATTCTGCTTGCCATAGCCGTTGACACGCATATTTCGCAAAGTAGCGACGGGGCGTCCCTTCACTGCGGGCACGCGCGGTCTCAGTGGCCATCGCTGATCTCTGTCTCGCTAGACTCTATGTGAGCGCACGCAAACTCCACTTCATCTTCCGATGGGATTACTTTCGGACTCCGCAGGACGCCCTGAATACGGCCTGTTGGTTCGCCACGTGGGCGCATTGGGAGGGCGACTTAATTCAGCATCGCGTCACCGAGTTGTTCATCGAAGCGACGGTTCATGATCACAGTCGTATTTTCCGTTCATCACCGAGTTCCATACTGCGGTAAAAACCGCCAGCCCGGTCGGCACGCTGATACCCGCGCGTGTGAAACATCTCCCTCACCCAAGATTTGACTTGGTACCAATATCAGTCGCGAACAATAATTAACGCCACGGGATCATGATCGCGAAAGATAGCCTCGGATTTACGTCTGAAGACGGGGGGGTCGTCACCAAAAAAGAATATCTCGGATATTTGCACGGCCAAGTCGGTGAGGAAGAATTCACTTCTGTTGGCATCGTTGTTACTCGTGCCCATGTGTATCACGGCAAGCGTGATGACCCATGTTTGTGTCCGTTAGCGCTCGCCCTGAAAGATATGTTTGACTGCGAGTACTGTGAAGTGTGGCGTGATCAAATTACCATCGACGAGCAGACATATGATACGACTAACGAGATGAAGGAGTTTATCGAGGATCTCGACAAGTATGGCTGCGTGGATACAGCGGCCCGTTTCTTCGGAAGGCGCGGCACAAGATGTCTTTCGCTTTCACATTCACCGCGATGCTCACACACTGAAACCCTCGGAGGAAAGGGAAACGCGCCTTAGCGCTCTGGAGACGTTGGAACTCGATGGTGTCGATCTCGATGAAGACACATCCGATGACATCTCAGTAGGCGACGACGAGGAGATCTGAGCATACTCAATCCCTCAACGAACTACTTCATATGTCCACTTCGCGCCGTAAGGCGCATACCACGACGAGTGTCTGTTTTCCTAATTAATCGACCACGAAGCCTTCCCGTTCGGCGGCGCGCTGTAGCTGTCGATCTTCTGTGAGAAATCGGACGGCGGGTGGTTCGAAGCCGCCGGCAATGAGTGCTGCACCAAGTTGCAAGGCGTCGGCAGCGCTAAGGATGTGCAGTTTGAGGACGCGCGCAGCTGCCCGCCGCAGCCGTTCGCTTGGCCCGACCTCGCGCCATTCGTTCGCCATCTCGTCCAGCATGCGATACGCCTCCGCTACTTGAGTTGGGGCATTGCCTTCACGGGCGCGGCGTGCGATCGCTGACACACATTCGACATAAGTTCCCCACCACGTCACTACGCCATATTGCCGAGCGATGCCACGATAGTGCGAGGCCTGGGGCGCACGGCCAAGGATCGCCACCAGTGCGGAGGTATCCCAGTAAACTACCACCGTGCCTCTCTTCGCTCCTCTAGCACGGCTTCAACTAGGCTTTTTTTGAACTTCGGCAACGGTCGTGTCCAAAAGTCCTTCGGTAACTTCCCCTTCCCGCGCTTGATCACTCCCTGCCGCTCCAGCTCGAGGAGTCGAGCTTCGTCAGCCTCTCTGCTGCCCGGCGGAAGCGGCTCCAGGCGCGCGACGGGAACATTGCGATCTAGAATCAGGATGGATTCGCCCTGGCGGACTCTCTTGATCAACTTGCTCAGGTTATTTTTGGCCTCAGTAATGCTCGCCGTCATAATCAAGCTAGAATAGCCTGATTAAACAAGCCTGACAAGCGCTATAACTCGAAGGTGGAGCATGGGTCCCAGTGTGGCACCAGCCGGAGGACAGGGCCGCTGGCCTGTCCGGCGGTCATAGACGGCCGCTACAGAAATCGCGACAAACACGCTTTGGCGTGTTTCGTGGGCCAAACTTTTTGGTTTCGTTGCTGCCCTGACTTTCTTAGACGCTGCATGGAATTGCCGTCAGCATTCATGACATAGATTTCGTAATCGGTTTTGTTCTCGCGGTTCGATCCGAACACGATTCGCTTTCCATCCGGGGACCAGCGCGGCCACCCATCGAATGCCGGATCGTTCGTCAAATTTCGCATCGATGATCCATCCCCGTTCATGACGAACACCTCGGAATTTTTTTCGCCTAGCACTTTCCGGAATAAGATCTGGCCTCCTTCCGGAGAAAAGCTCGGGTAAGTGTTGATGCCTTTGTCGTGCGTGATCTGTTTCACATCGGTGCCAACTGGTTTGATCGTGTAAATTTCGTAAACCTCGCCTTCCGGTGCGCTCGCCTGATTCGGATTATCGCGCGCCGAGCAATAAATAATTTGCCGACCATCTGGCGACCAATGCGGATGAATCGCGTCCGAGTTGTTCTTCGTCACCTGGCGCGGCATGCCGCCGGTCAGATCGATAATGAAGATTTCATTGTGCCCGGTGCGATCGGAGACAAACGCGATTTCTTTTCCAGCGGGCGACCATTCCGGCGTGAAATCGTTCGCCTCGGTCGTCGTAATCCGCTTCAACTCGCAAGTGTCGATTCGCCAGGGGTACATGTTCAGTTTACCCGAGCGGATCGAATCGAAAGCAATTGTCTTTCCATCCGCTGACCAACTGCTTTCCTCGTTGATGGTTCCGATGAGCTTTCTGGGCTCAACCGTTTGCGCGGCGATGCTGTTCGCAAGGATGAAAAGCGATGCAATGATGCGCGACGCAGTATTCTGAAATGAAATCATGGCGATCATTGAAAAAGAGTCTTGGCGCCAATGACGGTCATCTGCCAGGCCTTATTTCTCAGGTCGAGCGAAGTCGAGACATGTCTAACTATCTTCCTGAAAAGTAGCGCAGGAAAATCCCTTCACCTTTATCCTTTTTCTTGGCAGAGGGAGAGTATGCCTTGCTTCTTACGAATGCGGCAGCGATGACGGTTTTGCTCCCGTCCGTTGTCTGGCTGATTTCGCTGCGTCGCTGTGGCGCAAAAACCAGTCAGTTGCCAGTTTTGCGACCCGGTCGAGGGCACCAGGCTCTTCGAAGAGGTGAGTCGCTCCGGGAACGATTTCCAACTTCACTTCGGAGCACATTTCACGTTGCGCTTGTTCATTGAGCGTGATCACTACCTCATCCTTGCCGCCGACGATCAACAACGTTGGAGCCTCCACTTTTGGCAATGCGTCGCCGGCGAGATCAGGCCGGCCTCCGCGGGACACGACGGCTGCGACATCAGGAAATTCAGCCGCGGCGACGAGAGCGGCTGCGGCCCCGGTGCTCGAGCCAAAATAGCCGATATCAAGCTCTCGGGTATTGGCCTGTTCCCTGGTCCATTTCGTGGCATGCGACAGCCGCTCAGCAAGTAACTCAATATTGAAACGAAACTCAGCGGTATAAGAATCGATCCGTTCCTCATTGGGCGTGAGCAGGTCGAACAGCAGTGTTGCCAATCCGGCGTTGTTCAATGTCCGCGCCACAAACTGATTCCGTGGGCTGTGCCGGCTGCTGCCACTCCCGTGCACGAACAGAACCAATGTATGCGCCCGTTCGGGCAAGCTGAGAGCACCGGCCAGAGTGGCCGCTCCAGCTGGAATCGTGATCTCCGTAGTCATGGGCTTCGGCTCTCCATTAATGATTCGCGGCGGAAGCAGAAAATGGACAGGCTTACCAGACTGAATCCCCTTGGAGGGCGGCCGCGCTGTTGGCGCCCTGACGTTTGGGACACGACCCATTCGACGGGCTCAGGGCAGGCAACGCGTGCCCCTCCATTACAAGCTCGCCTACGAGTGCACCGTCAGCGTCGTCTCCATCCCTTTCTTCCGGTGCCCGTCCAGAGGGCAATACGCGGTATAGGTGCCGCGTTTGAGTTGGACGTGCAGCACTTTGGTCTCGTTCGGTTGGAGATCGACCATAAACTTGTGGGTTCCGTCCTTGCCGCGGACCACGAAGTTGTGTTTTACGTCTCCGCCATTCTTGACCACGAACGCAGTCTTGCCTGGCTCCAGGCTCGTAGGCATGTCAATCTTGTAGTTCGACAAGGTGACGTCAACGCGCCGCGCGTCTGGATCGGGTGTCACCGCATCGACCACTTTGTTGACGACTTTTTTGGTGCCCTTAACTACTTTGTGTCCGACATCTTTGGCTGTCTCGGCTGTGTCCTCTGCGACGTCTTTTGCCTTTTCGACCGGACCCTCCGCCCAGACAACACCAACGGAGAGAGCGACCGCGATGATAGTTGAAAGAGAAAGTTTCATAGTACTAAAGATATCGTATTGAGCCTGCCAGTTAGCTGCGCTCAAGTCACAACGCTGGCGAAGTTCTGCCGTAATCTTGTCCGCCGCTGATGGTCACGTAGCGCCAATATTTGTCATGTCGAGCGAAGTCGAGACATCTCTAAATATTCTCCGAAAAAGTTAGAGACTCCTCGGTCCGAGCCGGACTGGCGTTTTTGCTCGGAATGACAAAAGGGCTATCGATTTTCGTAAACGACTTCACCACCGACGACAGTCATCTCGCAGCGCGTTTTCAGGATCTCCGGCGCGGGAATTTTCATGATGTCTGCCGAGAGGACGGTGAAATCGGCGAGCTTGCCGACTTCGATTGAGCCTTTGTCGGCTTCTTCAAAGGCGCCGTAAGCGGCGTTGATGGTAAACATCTTGAGCGCTTGCTCGCGCGATACAGCTTGCTCGGGATGCCAGCCTTCGCCCGATTCGCCTTTGATGCTTTTGCGTGCGACCGCAGCGTAGAATTCGATCATCGGTTCGCCGCGCTCGACCGGCGCGTCGGATCCGCCGCAGATGATTGCGCCTGACTTGATCAGCTTATTCCAGGCATACGCGCCAGCGAGACGCTCCACTCCGAGCCGTGCCGGCGCGAAAAACAAATCGCTAATCGCGTGCGACGGTTGCATTGAAGCAATGACGCCGAGCTTGGCGAAACGCGGAATGTCTTGCTCGCTCAAAATTTGTGCGTGCTCCACCCGCCAGCGAACGTCACCCGCCTTTGGATGGCGGAGCTCTGCGACGCCGGGCCCGCCGGAGCTCGCCCCTCCAACCAGAACTTTTCTTTTTTCAGGCGGCACGGCTTTGAACGCGTGCTCGTAAAGATCGAGAATAGTGCGATTGGAGCGGTCGCCGATCGCGTGCGTCTCGACTTGAATGCCGCGGCGCAACGCTTCTTCAAACATTGGCCTTAGCTCTTCCGGTTTCTGCGTGAGGAAACCGGAGCTGTCGGGTTTGTCCGAATAGGGCGCGAGCAAGGCCGCGCCGCGCGAGCCGAGCGCACCATCAAAAATCACTTTGATCGTGCGCTGGGTGAAACGGTGATCGAATGCATTTAAAGTCGCGCCCTTTTTCAGCAATTCGTTGGCGGCTTCACCGGGGCCGTAGGCGGCATTGACCATGCGCAGTTTCACTTTTCCGGCAGCGTATGCCCGCCGGATAATTTCCTGATCCGACAATTCACTGCCGGCGTTTTGGATCTGACACCAACCGAGTTCGATTTCGCGTTTGATGCCAAGGAGCAAGGCTCGTTCGCGCTCGGCTTGGCTTGGCGGGGGAATATTTTTTGCGACCAGATCCATCGCGTTATCGAGCAGCATCCCAGTGGGCTCGCCGATCCTGGGATCTTTCAAAATTTCGCCGCCAAATGGATTTGCCGTTTCACGCGTAACCGCCGCAGTTTTCAGCGCAGCGGAATTTCCCACCGCGGCGTGACCATCGGCCCGGGTGAGAAAAACAGGATTGTCCGGTGCGATTTTGTCGAGATCAGCGCGGGTTGGAAATTGGGGCGGCTTCCAGAACGTTTCAATCCAGCCGCGGCCCGTGATCCATTTGTCGCGCTCCGTTTGCGCGACGCGCTCCTTGACCTTCGCGAGAAAATCTTCGCGGGTATTCGTCCCCTCGAGATTCAAAGTCATCTCGCGCTCGCCGATTCCAAAAATGTGACAATGCGAATCAGTGAAACCGGGCATAACGGTTTTGCCTGCGAGGTCAACAATGTGCGTTTTGCCGACCCGGAATTTTTCGCCATCGGCATTCGCTCCAACGAAAATGATGCGATCGTTCTTGACCGCGATTGCTTGGGCGGACGGCTGGTTTTCGTTAACGGTGTAGATATTTCCGTTAATGAAAATTGTCTCCGCGGTTTCCGCGCCAGCAGTGATGCTGCTCATAAACAGCAGGATAACAGCGACAGCTCGCATCACCGGACTCCTCTGTCATTCTGGGCGAAAATGCCAGTCCGGCTCGGACTGAAAATTTTTTTTGCCAAGCAGTGGCGGGTTTATAGAATCAGCGCACACTGTTTCGGCAGCGCGTGCAACCTTAACCATTTGCTCATCTGAAACCGCCACGACTTTTCGCCAATTTTATCCTGGAGAAAAATTGGCGGGGGCGGATCAGTTTGAAACCGGGCCGCTAACTTTATGGCGATTGTTTGCGGCCTTACCGCCGGCACCTGGTATTACGTCACCCCGAAGTATACCAAGGTCGGTTACGAGCCGATCCAGCCAGTGCCTTTTCCGCACGACATTCACGTTTCCCAATTGGGAATGGATTGCCGTTATTGCCATAGCTTCGTGGAAGTGGCGGCGCACTCAAACGTGCCCAATACCCAGACCTGCATGGCCTGTCATCAGCAGGTTCAAAAAGACAACCCGAAACTCGAGCCCGTGCGCATGAGCTGGAAAACCGGCGAGCCGGTGCAATGGGTGTGGATTCATCGGTTGCCCGATTACGTGTTTTACAATCACGCTGCGCATGTGAACCGCGGCATCAGTTGCGCGAGCTGCCATGGGCAGATCAATCACATGCCGATCGTTTCCGATGCGAAGCCGATGAGCATGGCCTGGTGCCTGGAGTGTCATCGGCATCCGGAAAATTTTTTGCGCCCGGAAGACCAGATCACCAATTTGGATTGGAAGCCGGCGGATGTGAGTCCGGCCGAATTCGTTGCCAAGTACGGACAACCAAAAGACGCGCGCGAGGATTGGTCTAAGAAGAAACGGCTGACGCAACAAGAGATCGGACAGACGTTGAAAGAACGGTGGAACATTCAGCCGACAGAAAATTGCCAGACATGTCATCGATGAAGGCTTCACCGAACAACGCTTCTGTAGCGGCGGTCTATGACCGCCGGAATGGATATTTCCTAATAATCGTCAGCGGTCATAGACCGCCGCTACAGCGGAAGATATGAAGCGCGTGTTTCCACATCCACCTGCGCCTACCTCGGGTCGACGCTATTGGCGCAGCACGGATGAACTGGCTGACACGCCAGAATTTCGCGAATGGCTGGAGCGCGAATTTCCTTCCAGCGCGGCGCAACTGAATGGCGATGAATGGTCGCGCCGCAGCTTTTTGAAACTAATGGGCGCGTCCGTCGCGCTGGCTGGATTTGGCGTGAGCAGTTGTCGCCGGCCGGAAATGCACCTTGTACCATTCACCAAAACGGTCGAGTGGACCATTCCAGGAAAGTTCCTCTACTACAGCACCGCGATGCCGCGGCGGAACGGAGCGATTCCGCTTCTTGTCACGACGGTCGATGGCCGGCCAATTAAACTCGACGGCAATCCGCTGCATCCGGCGAGCAACGGTGCCAGCGATGTTTTCGTGCAGGCGGCAATTAACGAGCTTTACAACCCGCTCCGAGCAAAACGCATTGCCGAAAATGGCAAGACCAGCACCGCGTCCGCGTTTGAAAAATATCTTGGCGAGTTGCGCAAGAAAATGGGGGACGGCGCCGGCTTGGCATTTTTGGTTGAAGAAACGCATTCGCCCACGCGGGAAAGAATGCGCGGCGAACTGGAGAAAATGTTCCCGCGTATGCGTTGGTGCGTTTACGATCCGTTGCGGAGCGAAGCACAAAATTTTGCCACCCAAATTAGTTTCGGCGACAATTTGCGCCTCGTTCCGCGGGTCGAACGCGCCGATGTAATTCTGGCACTCGACAGCGATTTCCTCGATTGCGGCGAAGGCGACATCGCATCGTCGCGCGCTTTCAGCTTCCGACGTCGCGTCAGTTCAGCGAAGGACTCGATGAACCGGCTTTATGTCGTCGAGAATCGCTATACTCTCACGGGCGCGATGGCAGATCACCGGCTGCGTTTGCCGGCGAGCCAAATTCCACTGATTGCGTACGCAATTGCGACCAGGGTCGCGACCGCGACGAAAGATGCCGGCCTGGGTTCGGTCCTCGCCACTTTGCAGGTTCCCGCTGGGGCGGCGCAGTTCGACGAGCAGTGGTTGAACGAAGCGGTAAACGATCTGGTTTCGAAATCGGGCGCCAGCCTCGTTTTAGCAGGACCGCAGCAGCCGGTCGTTGTTCAGTTGCTTGTTTACGGAATTAATTCCGCGCTGAAAAATGTCGGGCAGACGTTGGTGTTGCGCGAGCTCAATCGCAATCAGCGTGATAACAGCATTCTGCAACTCGCGGGCGATATCGCGGCCGACCGGATCAAACAGCTGTTCATCCTCGGTCCGAATCCCGTGTTTAACGCACCGCGCAGGGTT
>QHRO01000296.1 GCA_003220155.1 Verrucomicrobiota bacterium | reverse complement strand
AAAAATTCGGCCAGGAGGTTCGATGCCTGGTCAGGATCAATCCCCATTTTTGCCGCCAGCGCTTTGACTTGGTCGGAACCCAGATATTTTTGAATTTGATCGCTGGAGACGGACTGGTTTTCGCCCATGCCGACCCAGGAGGCAAATGCGCCGCCGCAGCCGCTCTGTGAGAATTTATTGGCCAGGCCCTGCAATCCCCCACTCTGCGTCAGGAGACCACCGAGAATCCCGACGAGCGAATTCGCTTCGCCCGAAGGATCAGTTTTTCCGCTAGCTGCACCGAGTATCGAGTCGAGAAGTCCCATAGTTTTATTGCTCCGTTAGTTGATTGTTGGATTTTGAACGTCTTTACAAAACCGTATTCGAGGAACGTGCGCGGCGAAAGGGATATTTCCCGGTTAGAACGAACGCCGAGCGCCAAGTGTTGTGGTAAGACGAACACGCTTGCGCGTCGTATTATTTCAGCATCTCAGCGTCTTAGCTTTTCAGCTTTTAAAAAGCTCGCGTCTACGTCGCGAGCTAGCTGTGCTACTCTTTCGCGGCATGAATCCGGATAAGCTATTCGATTATCTCGACGGCAAACTTCCCGATCACGAACGGCGAGCGCTGGAGGAGCGACTAATGGGCGATGCGAGTGCGCGCCGTGAATTCGACGTGGCGCGGCGCATTCACGCCAGTATGCGTGAGAACCAAAGTGACCGGCCGGAAATACTCAGTGAGATGTCAGAGGAAACGGCCGCCCGCGGACGTCGCATGGCACGGCAGGTCGGGCTCGCTTTCATCGTGCTGGTAGCGATGAACGTGTTGCTTGGTCTGGTTTACATCACTCGTCACGAAAGCAATAACCCGAATCGGCAACTGCTGGATGAGCAGGCGCGGGAGCATCTCCGGCAATCCCTGGAAAAAGCAGCTGCCGCGACCCTGACACCGCCACCGCTTGGGGTTAGCGAATTGCGAATTACGACTGAACGAGGCCAGAGCGATGCGGTTGCGGATGGAATACTGACGGCTGCGAAAAAATTCCTGGGAGCGGCGACTAAAGGTGTTCCGAATAACGGAGAACTCCAAGTGCTGGTGGAGATTCCGGCGAACAAAGCGGCTGAATTTAAAAGCGCTCTCTCCCCCCTTCCAGGAGTGAAGGAAGTGAATGGCGAAGTTTCGGCGGGCAATTCCGCGGAAAAGATTTCGGTGATCATAGCGCTAACGGAAGCAAGATGATCGTCGTCACGTTCGCGCTGCCGGCAGAGAGCAGCGCGTTTATTCGCTCGCTGAAAAATGTTAAGCGCGTTGGGGCAGTGGTCCGGGGCGAACTAAAACATCGAACATCGAACATCTGCGTACTGCACACCGGCGTGGGCGCGGTGAAATGCGAGGAGCGTCTCGGCAATTTCTTGCGCGACCAAACGCCAGAATTGTTAATCGCCAGCGGATTTTGCGGTGGGACCAAGGACGAGCTGCATCCGGCTGATCTGGTGATTGCCGATAATGCATCCGACCTGTCGAAGAAAGCGCGCGCGATTTTAC
Source organism: Verrucomicrobiota bacterium (assembly GCA_003220155.1). Lineage (GTDB taxonomy): Bacteria > Verrucomicrobiota > Verrucomicrobiia > Chthoniobacterales > UBA10450 > AV69. The sequence continues at coordinate 1,358 of QHRO01000296.1, read as the reverse complement.
CTGATGCTGTAATTGGCAAAATTCATTCTGCGGATCGGATCATTGATCCCGCGGTGGACCGATACGAGATCGGCCGTCAACACGGCGCCATCGCAATCGACATGGAAACGGAAACGATTGTGCGTCTCTGTGCGGAGAAGGCAATTCCAGTGCTGGCGTTGCGGGTGATAAGCGACTCCCCTGCTGCGCCCTTTCCAATGCCGCCAAGTGTGCTTTTTAATATTGAAAAACAGCACACCAACTTTTTCGCGTTATTCGGTTATATCATGCACAACCCAGCATCGGCAATTCATTTAGCGCAATTCTCAAAGCAAATCATACACGCTAAAACCAAGTTGGCGGACGCGCTCTGCGCGGTCCTTCATGCGTTGTAGCCGCGTCTCTGTGAGACGCGTCAAGGAGCGGCGGTCATAGACCGCCGCTACAGCTACAGGTTCGCCGGCTCAATGTGCACCAGCACGTCGGCGATGCGTGGATCTGTGGCGCGAATCGCATCTTTAACCCGGTGCGCCAGCTTGTGGCCTTCGTGAACGGAAATGTTGCCATTCACGAGCACGTGCAGATCGACGTAATAAGAGACCCCCATTTTTCGGACGAAACATTTATCGAGATCGATTACGCCAGACACTGAACGTGCAGCGCGTCGAATACTCTCGCTAATTTCACCGCGCGGCGCGGTATCGAGAATTTCCCGCAACGGCGGGCCGAGTAAACGCGCCCCGGTGGTAGCGATGACGGCACAGGCGAACAGGGCAGCATAATCATCCGCCCGTTGCCATTTTTCGCCGCCAATGAGCGCAAGGGATATCCCGACGGCTGCGGCCATCGAAATAATGGCATCGGCGCGATGATGCCAGGCGTCGGTGGTGATCGCGGTGCTGTCGATGGCACGTCCGAGTCGGCTGACCGAGCGAAACAGCGATTCCTTAACAATGACGGCGATGACCAGCACGAAGAGAGTGAATGGCGCGGGCCCATGGTGCGGCAGAAAAATTTCGCGAATGCTCGCAACTGCCAGAGCAGCGGCCGCGGTAAGAACGCCAAGGGCGACGATAACAGCCGCGAGCGGTTCCGCCTTGCCGTGACCATAGGGATGGGTGGCATCGGGTGGACGCGCGGCGAATCGCAGCCCGCCCCAAATGACGATCGAGCCCGCGGCGTCAAGGGCGGATTCGATACCATCTGCGATGAGCGCGTAAGCATTTCCAAAAACGCCGGCCGCGATTTTGATGAATGCAAACGCCACATTGACCGCGAGCCCGACCAGAGCCAGTCGGGCGCCGGATTGCAGATTGCTCGCGGCAGCGGCACCGGTAGGATGAGCATTCATGCAGAAGGAAACGATTAACGTAGCGGTT
>QHRO01000295.1 GCA_003220155.1 Verrucomicrobiota bacterium | reverse complement strand
CTACCGCAGATGATCCCCCAGGGCTGTCGATGTAAAGGGTTATCGGATCTCCGCTGGCGGCTCGGAGCTCTTTTATTCGCGGGCTTAGGGCGTGCGCGGCCTCCTGCGTTATTTTTCCCGTCAGGAACAATGAGCGCGCGAAATTCTCCCGATAATCCTTGTCGTGGACGGGCTTACGCAATGCCGCCTCGTCGCCATGGTCCGACGCGGCCTCAGCCTTCCGATTCACCTCTTTCTGTAACGGATCGATTCGACAAACGCCTTCACATCCCCGTCATATTGCTCAACAATGATCCGAGCAACCCTCGCCAGACGTTCATCCACCCTCGGGGCTTGTTCTTCTTCAACGTTTTTATCGAGCATTTCTATCAATCCCTTGCGCGTGATGGGAGCCTTGCGGCCATGGGGGCGACCACCCCAGATTCTCGATCCAGTAGCCGGCGCGAAAGCTTCGCGCCAGCCACTTTGCGTTTCGATCGTTACCGGCTCACGCCGCAGCATGACCCAGAAACTCTTTCGCTTTAGCCACTTCGGCATCCCATTTCGTTAACTGTTCCGGGGTAAGGAAGCGCTCCAGCCCCTCGCGCAGTTCGGCACGGCGAGATCCGACCGCTTTGATAATGTCCTGCCGGGTAACTTCCGGATGGGACTTCTTGTATTCAAACAGCCTGCCGGCCGCAAAAGCCAGCCGCTCGTGAAGTCTTGTCTTTTGTTCATCCGAGAGGTTTATATCCCCTGCGAAGCGTTTGAGTTCATTTCCGATCATTTGACCTTGTTCATCGCTAATACCCATTATTCTACTCCTTATTTAAACCGGGAATTTGATTTTGGCTCCCGTCCGCCACCCGGCCAGATTGTCCGCTTTCGCGCCACACTGGCCGGACACCTAATGGTATATCTCAGGTTAAACCTTAATCTATTGGACCTTAGTCCTACATCTCGGTGAGTTTGTTTTTCCTCGGGCGTTACACAAGTTCAAAACAAACCGGAAACGTTGAGTTGCCGGTGAGGTCGATAGCAGTTCTACCGTTCGAAAACCTGAGCGGCAACCCTGTTTTTGCGCGTGTCCTAGGGCTCCGCCCTTTGCCTGACCGCTCCACGCGCCACGCGCCGTGCCGAATCGGTCTGCGCGCACAGTGCGCCGAAGACAGCGGAGAAATAAGGTCACAGATCGGTAATGGTCGTCGTCGACCTGACGCCGCAAATTCTTTTCCACGTCTGCTCCACTGTGACATTTTGTTTCATACCCGGGGGCTAGATCGCCCGGTGCCGTTCATGCCGCAAATGCCGTTCTTTTCCCTACCTTGCACGGGGGCCCCGCCCTTTAGCTTTACTAACTCAAAACAGTTAAGGGTTTGTCATTTACTCGGCGCGGATTTTTTCTTTCCGGTTATTACTTCTGGCTAGTAAAGCTGACCACGGTTCGGCGCTCACTAAATTGACATTAACGGCGTCCTAAGTGGTCGTTTCTGGTCGCCCTCGTTCGGACATGTGCAAAGGGGAGTAACTGCCTTCGAGGGAGATGGGTCGAATCCTAAGTCTGGCGCGTCTGCCAATTCCGCCACCCTGGCTCAGTTGATTTTCAATTGTAAATTTACGAGGTGCGATTGCAAGGGCTGGGCCTGCCCTGAGCGCAGTCGAATGGGCTGCCAGCCTGTCGCATTCGGCCGGTAACGGAACATAGACTTCCAGGTCTGTGCGCCTAGCGGAGTTGCACTCCCCGGTATGTGTTAGCACCAACGGCGCTTTCTCATTGAAGCCTGGGGCATCGCCCCAGGACTTTGGAACGAATCCTCAAAAAGCGCTGAAAGCACGACTCAGGGCACCGGAATGAATCGCGCTTTCAGCGCTGCGGGTATGGTATCACACGAGTCCCTGGGGCGTTGCCTCAGGCTAAAGTGACTACCGCGCCTTTGGCGCTTGCCGAATACTACCGATTGCTTGCGCCTCGACCGCCGAGTCCTCGCGGGATGGCAAATTGTCCGAACTCCAACTGCGTTTGGATACAGCGCTCCTGAGGTTGTTCCGCAAGGCGCAATCGCAAAGCGCGAAGCAGAGCGATGCCACGACGGGCATAGAATGGTTGACGGCGAGGCAACTGCCAATTGGGAAAGATTGGATTTCTGTTCATAACTCCTAACGTTTACGCAAGGGGTAGGACAAACACTGTCCGATAGGAGTAAAAATTTGTTGCAATCGCAAAACTGAAGCGGTATTCCGGCTTCAACCCTTTGCTATGAAGCGCATCCAACTCACACTCAGCCCCCGCGCCGGCCTTTATTCTCGTCCTCCGCTCGAACGCATGATGCGTATGCATCAACGCCTGAAGGCGGGCCGTTACCCGAACTGTCGAAAACTCGCCGATGAGCTAGAAGTCAGCGCCAAAACGGTCCAGCGCGATATCGATTTCATGCGCTACCGGCTGGGTCTTCCCATCGAATACGACCAGCTTCACTTTGGCTTTTATTACACCGAGCCGGTTGCCAGTTTTCCGAATGTCGAAATTTCCGAAGGCGAACTGGTCGCGCTCTACATCGGTCAGAAAGCCTTGGCGCAATACAAAGGCACCTCGTTCGAGGCACCGCTCTCCACTGCTTTTCGCAAGATCAGTGATGGACTCCGGGACACCATTTCAATGACTTGGAGCGACTTGGATTCAGCCATTTCCTTCCGGAGCACAGGGCGAGCGGTTGCGGATGTTCAATTGTTTGAAGAGCTGAGCCACGCCGTTTTCAAGCAGCTCGAAGTCCGATTCGGGTACAAGAAACCCGGAGCTGCACGTTATGAGGAACGATACGTCCAACCATATCACTTGGGTTGTGTTGAGAATCTTTGGTACTTGTTTGCGTTCGACATGGATCGTAGAGAGCTGCGAACTTTCGCTCTGCCTCGAATTCGTAACGTGCGAGCAAGTAAAACACGCTTTAGGCGACCAGCGGATTTTTCCATCGGTCGATTCCTCGAGCAAAGCTTCGGCGTCTTTACCAAGCCAGCCAAAACCAAGCACCTCATTCGAGTTGTATTCGACGCATTCGCAGCTGCGCGGGTTGAGGAGAGGGCATGGCATCCCTCGCAGAAGATCAAGCAGCTGCAAGACGGCGGGATCGAACTTTCGCTGACATTAGGAAACCTCGAGGATATCGAGCGCTGGATTCTGAGCTGGGGAAATCACGCGCGGGTGATAGCACCACCAGAGCTAAAACAGCGGATTGCAAAAACAGTCTCAGAGTTAGCTAATGCTTACGGTGACGCTGCGTAAGGCGGCATTTTTGTTCTTCGAGAGGCGGCGGAACTAGCCTCGATAGGAAACCGATCCCTTTTCACCAATCTCCGATCACCGCTGTAGTCACGCCGCTCTGTCGGCGTGCTTAT
>QHRO01000294.1 GCA_003220155.1 Verrucomicrobiota bacterium | reverse complement strand
TCCTTCGCAAATTTCTCCAGATCGGGGATCGACAAATTACCGGTTTGCGAAAGGAGCGCCAGCCGGCTTTTTGCTTCGTCCTTGCCAGGAAAATCGCCCGGAACTGAAACGGCCTTTTGGAGAGCGGCGCGGGCCTCATCCAATCGGCCCATCATGTAGTTTGCCATCCCGAGGTGAAATTGAATCTCGCCTTTGTCGGGCGACTTGGAGGCACTTTGCTCTAACAGCTCTGCCGCTTCCTGGTATTTACCTTGACGATACAACACCCAACCAAATGTATCCTGGACGCTCGGTTCGGCCGGAGCCAACTCGTGCGCTTTACGCGCGAGATCACCGGCTCGATTGAGATTATTGAGCTTTTCGCTGTAGATGTAGGCCAGGTTATTCAATGCTGGAGCAAAGTTCGGATTCAAAGCCAGCACCTTCTCGTAACTATCGCGTGCTTTGGCGAAATCCCCCATTCGCTCGTAGATTATTCCAGAGGTTAGGAGTGCCGGGGAGTACTGCGGGTTCTTTGCCAGAACGGTTTCCAGTTCCTTCAACGCCTCCGGCAGCTTGTTAGTCTGAACATAGATAGCCACCAGAAGATTGTAAGCGGCCGCCAGGTTTGGATCGAGCTCGATTGCCTTCTTGAGCGCAGTCTCGGCGGCGGCAAAATTCTTCTCCATCACATAGCTTCTTCCATGAATGTAATAAGCCGGGGCCGACTGTGGCTCCTTTTGCAGGTGTGCATTCGCCCGTTGATGGATTGCGGAAAACGCCTTGGCCGCAAGGTCGAGGTCCGTCAATTGATCAATCGCGACCACATTTTGTGGATTAAGCTCGAGTGACTTTTCGAATGCTTTGCGCGCTTCATCATCCTTTTTTTGTTGCTTTAGGATCACTCCCAGAACCAGGTAGGATTGCGAATCTTCCGGTGTCTTCTTTATTTGCTCGCGAATTAGAGAAGCCGCATCATCCGAACGGCCGACTGCCTGGTAAGCATCTGCCAGAAGCGTTCTTATTTGAGTGACATCTGGCCTAAGCTGTAAAGCTGATTCCAGTGGTGTGATGATAGACTGCGGATCGCCAGCCCGGAGGCGCAGTTGGGCCAGAAGGACAATAGCGTCGACGTATTTGGGCGCGATCTTAACCGCTTGCTCCAGTTCGTTCATCGCCTGAGTTGTATTCCGACCCTGAACGTAGGCGAGTGCAAGCTGATACTTAATTAACGGATTATTCGCGAATGATTTGTCAGCGCGCTCAAGTATGTCGGTTCCCTGTTTGAGATCGCCTTTGCCTATCAGGGCTTGCGCCTGGACCACTCGCCCTTCGATGTTGTCTGGATCGCGATTAAAAACATTTTGGAGCAGTGCTCCTACTTCATCGTACTTCTTGTCCGATTGCGCGAGCTTCGCCTGAAGAACCCATGCTCCAATGAAATCGCGCGCCTGCTTGGTGAGATCTTGAAGGTAACTTCTCGCTTCTTCTTTGTCACCTGTCTGCAACTTGAATTCGGCATAAGTCAATCGCTCCCACGATCGAACGGGACTGAGGTCTGCCGCGGCTTTAAGTTCTTGCCCTGCTCGGGCGTTATCCTTCTTGTTTAGTGATAGCTGGGCCAGTCCGATATGCGCTTGCACGCATTTCGGATCAAGTGACAGCGCGTGATTCAGTGCCGCTTCGGCTTTGGACAAGTCTCCTTTACGAATCGCCACCACCGCGTTCGTCACTTCAATGTAAGGGTTGTCCTGTTGGGGGAATTTCTGCAGCTCCTGTTCTGCCGTCTGGGTTTGCTCCGGGGTAAGGGCTGTCTCCGCCAGAAGGGCAAGAGCCGGTCCGTTGTCGGGTGCTTGCTTCAAAATCTCGGTCGCTTCCTTGAATGCCTCATTCGGCTGGCCTACTCGGAGATAGACCAGGGCAAGCTTGTAGCGATTGTCCAAATCCTTGGAAGCGAGCTCGCGCGCCTTCAACAAGTACGCCCCCGCTCGCAAGGGTACACCTTCGTCCGCCCACATTGCCCCGCAACGAGCGTAGGCAACGGCATTATTTGGATCAACCTTCAGGACTTTTAGATATTCAATCTTGGCTTGGTCATACCCCCCGGCTTTGAAGTACTTCTCTGCCTGCGCCAAGTAACGGGACTTCTTCATCTCCGAGGTGCAACTGCAATTAGCGAGCACCAGTGCCAGGATTGCAATTAAACGGATGATTTGAATTGATGATTTATACATTTCTTGTTAACTATCTGAGATTACCGCCCATCGTTTACTCACGCGAGATCCCGAGCCTTTCCATCAACTCATATAAGGTCGGCCTGCTAATTCCCAGCTCCGCCGCCGCCGAACTAATCCGGCCAAGGTTGCGCTTCAACGCACGCTGGACCATTTCCCGCTCCACGTTTTCGCGCGCTTCTTTCAACGTGGTCGAAGATGAAAAACCTATCCCGGTGGAGAGCTCGAGGTCTTTCTCGGTAATTCGTTTGCTATCTGCCATGATCACCGCGCGCTTGATCCGGTTTTGCAATTCCCGGACATTTCCGGGCCAGGGGTGGCGATTAATTGCCCGCAAAGCCTCCGGCACAAAAGCGATGTTGGCCTTGCCGTTTTGAGCGGCGTACTTTTGCAAAAACTCCTGCGCCAGTAGCACGGCATCGTCTCCGCGCTCCCGCAAAGGCGGCAGACTGATTACCAGCACCGCTAGCCGGAAGTACAGATCTTCACGAAACGATCCCTGGTTAATCCCCGCTTTCAGATCGACGTTGGTCGCGGCGATGATCCGTGCATCGCTGGTCAATTCCTGTCGCCCACCTACTCGCTGAAAACGCTGTTCTTGCAGATAGCGAAGCAGTTTTACCTGAATACTGGATGGTAATTCTCCAATTTCATCCAGGAACAAGGTACCACCCTTGGCTGTTTCCACCAGCCCAACTCGCTGCATGGTTGCGCCAGTAAATGAACCTTTCTCGTGACCGAACAGCTCGCTTTCAAGCAGGTTCTCCGGAATGGCATTGCAATTAATCGGGACAAATGGTCCATCCTTGCGCGGGCCGCGTCGGTGAATCGCCAGTGCCGCCATTTCTTTGCCCGTCCCGCTTTCACCCAGTAAAAGCACCGGGGCGGTCGTTGTCGCGACTTTGCGAATAAAGGAAAACACGCCCTGCATTTGGGGGCTTGTTCCCATCATATCTTCAAAAACAGTGACGCGCTGATTTTCTTTCGCTTTGCGATACTCTCGCTCCAGATCAGCCAGATAGATGCAACGCTTCAACAGCAGCTTTAGCTCATCCGGATCTACGGGTTTGCATAAAAAATCGTAGGCGCCGGCCGCAACCGCTTCCAGGGCGTTCTTCTTTTCTCCCTGCCCGGAGATAACGATAACCTTCGTCATCTCATCGAGGGCTTTTAGGTCGGCCAGCGTCGCGAGACCTTCATCCGGATCAGTCGGTCGCGGCGGTAATCCCAGGTCGAGCAATGTAACCGCCGGCTTTTTCTTCTTGAAGTTCTCGACCGCTCCGGCGCGGTCCTCCGCAAAGACAATCTCGTAGTCAGCGGTCAGCGCCCATTTCATCTGGGTGCGAATCGCTTCGTCGTCGTCAACAAGAAGCAGAACCGGATTCATTATTTGCCAGAGGTAAGAGGCAGGAGCACCTGAAAGGTTGTCCCCTTCCCCACGTCGCTCTTTACTCGAATACTGCCGTGATGCGCTTCAATAATCATCTTACTTTGAAACATCCCGATTCCCAATCCTTTCTTTTTTGTCGTCTTAAACGGCCGGAACAAGGAATCGCGCAGGAACGATGGTGTCATTCCGCAACCATCGTCGGAAACGGAAAGTGCCGCCCAACCATCCTGGGCGCCGATTCTAATTTCAATTCGTCCGCGCTCGCCCACCGCGTCGCGCGCATTCAAAAGCAGGTTGGTGACAACGCTACGAAGTTGTTCACTGTCCGCCATGAGTTTGGGCAAGGGCTGAAATTCTTTGGCAAACTCGATCCCAGGCATTCCATTCACATTCTCAATCGCCTGCTCGACCAGTAGGTTTAAATCCACTGGGGACGGCCGAAGTTCGAGCTTGCTTCCCAGCGTCCCCAACCGCTCGATAATCTGGTTGATGCGATTAGTAGTCGCGCCGATCGAACGGAGTGTGTCCTGACGAAAGTCTGGATCATCGAAGTGCACCGGTAAGTTCTGCAGTGTCAGTTTAAGCGTGGAAACGGCGTTCTTTAAGTCGTGCACGAAAAAAGCCGAGATGGTTTGAAATGCTTCCAGCTCTTTGCCGAGCATGATTTCTTTAGCGAGGCGAAGATTGAGTAGGCTGGAAGCCACTTGATCGCCAATGCACTCGAGCAACTCGAGCTCCTCCACGGTATAGGGAACGCCATTGACCCGATCAGCTAGAATAATCAGGCCAAGATAGCGATCACCGGCCAGCAAAGGAACCCCCACGCGATTTCCCCCTTCCCTAAATTGTGTTTCACTAATCTGCCGTAACGTCTCGCCCCAGTCGTCCCTGATTTTCTCCAAGTCGAAAGCTTTACGGATCTTGGCTACGCCTGGATCGATGGCCGGAAACTCGATCGCGTCGTCGCTCATCGCGTTGCGTGCACGCGAAGTTGACGCTTCCAGCCTGAGCGTGCTTTTTTCGTCATCGAAAAGCCAAATCTCGACCGAGAGAACGTTAAAGGTCTCGGAGATTAGCTCGGCGGATGCTGCGCACAGCGTCGGATCATTAACCGCACTCGAAGTTGATTGAGTGAACTGGGTCCAGACACGCCGAAAATCATACTGGGGCCGACTGAAATGGCGACTGACGAAACGTCTTATTCTCTGCCGGATTTTTTGCGAGAGCAACAGGACTGCGAGCAAGGCGATGGCGACCAGAACCAGAAATGCCTGGAGCTGGAAAGAAGTTGCGCCGCCGTAGCGCGCGACGATTTGCGCGAGAACGCCAATGACAAACAGATAACCGCCAACTAGCGATACCGTGATTGAAGTCTGCAGAATCGCGCGGGAAGGATAAACGTCGATCTCGCGAAATCCGCTGCGGAAGTAACCCACGCCTAAAAGCAGACAACCGACAAGCAACCCAATCGTCTCAACTTCCGTTAGCGAATTATTGTGACCAGAAAAGACCAACGCCTGGCTGCGCGTATAAATCCTCGCTCCGAAAATCACGGCCAATCCGAGGACAAGAAACTTGATACGCCATTGCATTGTCCCGACCGCGGAACGAAACGTGCGCTCGAGATTCATTAAGACCAGAACTGTCCCGACGAGAATAATGACGTTAACTGCTTTGCCGGCAGGTAAAAAGCTGATCCAAAGATCGATGAGATTTGGACGCAACGAAACTTCGATAAGACGGCCTCGAAATCCGAGGAGGGCTGCTACCGGCGCGAGACACACGACCGCAATTAGAATGCGCCAGCGCCG
>QHRO01000228.1 GCA_003220155.1 Verrucomicrobiota bacterium | reverse complement strand
AAGCGGCGCGTTTGGCGAGATCAGAATGGAGTCCATCCTTGTGGGTTTCGACGTAATGGATGCAGGCTTGGATGATGTCGTTCGGGCCGACGCCGGCGTGCATTGCCTGCAAGCCGCTTTGGTAAGCGCCATTCATGAGCTCGATAACTTCGCGCTGCTCGGGCGTAAAGTGGCCGGATACGGGAAGCATTCGTCCGACGTCTCCTTTGTAGAACTCATAGTTGAAACCGAGATCCATCAGCACGGCTTCTCCCGCCTGTACCGTGCGGTTCAGGAGGTGATAGTCATAGGCCTTCTGGTAGACGGTTGCGCCGGACACAGGGCCGGTCTTGAGCTCGGGCCACATTCCAATTCCGTCCGCACCTGCGCGTAATGCTGCTTCGATAGCCGCTCCTTCAATTTCGCGGTTGGTCCGTCCGGGTGCGATCGCAGCCATCGCCGCGCGGAAGCCTGCATCGGTGCATGCGGCTGCCTTCTTCATGAGCGCAATCTCGGCCGGGCTTTTACCACAGAAGATAAGGATTTTCGATTGCAGCCAGACCTGGCGGATCGCTTACGTTCGCAACCATTTTTCCTTCGCCGCCCTGGTCCAGATAGAACGCGATCCTGGGATTTGTCTTGCGGCGCGCCTCGATGAAATCGGTGAATCCTTCCCACGCGACGATATGGTCGATGCCGAGAGCCTGCTCCGTCTGATGATCCGGTTTGAGGTAGACCGAATCCCAGCCGCTCAGAGGCGCAAAGCGACGCTGCTCCCGTTCCGTCGGCGGCATGACGAAAAGCCAGGTTTCCTTCGTTGTTCCATCCACCGCGAGAATCGCGTCGTGCAGATTTTCGAGGCCGGTCAAATAGTAGAAGTTGGAATCCTGGCGGAAACCGGATTCACTCCAACTCTTCGGACCTGAAAAGGAATGCAGGAGAACGATTCCGTCCGACGCCGCGTTCATGACTGACTGCCGCCGCGCCTGGAACTCGCTCGTGTCGATTCCCATGTGGGGAAGTGCCGTTCCGAACGAGCATGCTAGCAACACGAATAGCAAAATCGTCCTTTTTACGATCGTCATCCGGCTAGGTACCGTCTGATGCCTTTAAATCGACAACGCGCGAAGACGGTGGTCGCTGCGAAGCTTGCGCGTCGGGCGAAAGAGTTTTAGCGAGGCGAAATCCCATAATTCTGTCGCGATAGTTAGCTGAGTTCCTTTCGCGGGTGGCTGATCGGAGGAGCCAGGCAGGGTACAGCCAGCAACTGCCCCGGTCGACGCGGAGGCAGTCCGTTGCTGCTTTACTTGCGCTGCCATCCTTTGGGGCGTTGGCATAAGTTTCAGCATAACAGTCTTGCGTCCATTGCCAGACATTGCCCACCATGTCGTAGAGACCGAAAGCGTTTGCGGATTTCGATCCCACCGGATGCGTCTGGCCACCGGAATTGCTTTTGTACCAGGCAAAATCGGCTGCTTTGCCATCGTCGTCACCCCACCAGAACCACGTGCTCGTCCCAGCCCGCGCCGCATATTCCCATTCCGATTCGGTGGGCAGCCGATAAGGGCCGTTAGCCGAGGTCGAGCCCGGCTGAGCTAATTTGCTATTCAGCCAAGAAACGTAGGCTTGCGCGTCTTCCCAACTGACACACGTCACCGGATCACGATCGGTCTGACGGAAACCGGGATTTTGCCAACTACCGTCAGCTCGCTTAACTGATTTCGGAAAGCTGGTGTCATAACATCCATCGCCTGCAGCATACCCTGTCTCGCGGATGAAGGCCGCGTATTCGCCACGCGTCACATCGTACTTTCCCAATGCGAAAGATCGCAGCGAAACCGGGTGTTGCGGCGATTCATCAGAAACCGATTCCGCGCTGGCGCCATGAGTCGCCGCCCAGGATTTCTCCGATGCCGACGAACCCATGATGAAATTGCCGGCCGGGATCACCACCATCTCGGGACAATCCGGGCAGTCGTGGAACATGGTGCCCGGCGCGCCCCCCGAAGTCGCTTTAGCGGGCACGCCCCGGTCTGCGGCGCTCTTTGTGTCCTGTCCAAACGCGGTTATGGCAAAGACGATTACTCCCGATAGCAGGAGCGTTCGTATTTCTTTCATTCGAGTGACCTCTCAACTTGTTTGAACCCAAGAACTGGTGATTGACCATCCCGATGCTTATGCGAGCACCTATTCATATTTCAGAGCGACGATGGCTTCGACGCGCATGGCGCGGCGCGCAGGGAGGTAACAGGCCAGGAGAGCGACACCGAGGAAAAGGAAAGCGACACCGGCAAAGGTCAGCGGGTCCGTGGGCCGCACCCCGTAGAGCAGGCCTGCCATTAAGTGCGAGACCATCACTGCGCCAACTAACCCAAACGCCGCACCAGCAATCGCGAGACGCAATCCCTGACGCAGAAGAATCCGGAGAATGTTCGACCTTGACGCCCCGAGCGCGAGACGAATCCCGATCTCGTGGGTCCGCTCGGTCACAATGTAGGAAATGACTCCGTAAATTCCGATCGCCGCCAGAAAGAGTGCGGTCAGAGCAAACAGCCCAACCATTTCCAATGTGAACCGCCTTTGTGCGAGCGACCCTGACACAGTCTGAGTGAGCAACTCGGCGCCGAAAACAGGAAGCGTTGAGTCGATGGATTGCACCTGCTCGCGGACCTGCTCTGGGATTGCGGCGGTATTCAATTTGCCGCGCAAAAATATCGCCAGATGCTTGGCGCCCCTCTGATAGACGGTGGAGTAGATTTGTGGAATCCGCGCATTTTCGAGTGACTCTGTTCGAGCATTTGCGACCACACCCACGATGGTGGTCCACTCGGTCGCTCTGCGCGAAAGTTTCACATGCTTGCCCAAAGGATCCTCGTTAGGCCAATACGTCTCCGCCATCGCCTCATTGATCACTGCGACATTCTCGGACTTGTCGTTGTCGAAATCGGTAAAGAGACGCCCGCGCTGCAGCGCGATGCCCATCAGGTGAAAGTATTCGGGCGTGACGATTGATTCGTCGACTAATGAAGCCTCATTGCTCTCGGTCTGTCGTCCTTCAATCACCATCGGAACAGGAGGATTTTGATTGTTCCGATCGTGACCTAACGGAAGCGATCCGAGATCGCCAAAAGCAGCTTCTTCTACTCCTGGCAAAGCTCTGCAACGGCGAAGAACTTCCCGAAAAAATGGCGTCTGCTGAGAAGCTGTTCGATAGATGTCGATCCTGGTGTCATTTGGGTACGGCATTCTCGTCTTGATTGCCATCACCTGCTCGGGATTGAATCCGAGCCGGACATTCAACAAATCCCAAAAACTGTGCAGCAAAAGGCCCGCCGCGATCATGAGCACGAGGGAGAGCGCAAATTCCGTTACTACTAACACCCGACGCGTGCGTGCCTGCTCGCGCGAACCGGTTGAGCTGCGCCCTTCCTGTTTCAGTGAATGAATCAAATCAATCCGGCCGACGTGGAGCGCGGGCGCAAGGCCAAAAATCAATCCCGAAATGACCGAAGCAATGAGAGCGAATACTAAAACCGTCCAATTAATCGACACTTCGTTCAGCCGTGGCAGACTTTCCGGCACAAGGCGCAGCAAAAAATCTTTCGTCCAGAAGAGAACCGCCAAACCAGCAACTCCGCCGAACAACGACAGAAGCAAACTTTCCGTCAGCAACTGGCGGGTCAATCGTGCCTGACTTGCTCCAACCGCGCGGCGAAGAGCCAGTTCGCGTACTCGCGTACTCCCGCGCGCGAGCAACAAATTGGCAATGTTCACACAACCGATGACGAACACCAACGCCACCGCACCGAGCAATAGAATCAAAGTCTGACGAACATTGCCGATTACGCTTTCTTTAAGCGGCACCAGTCGCACTCTCCAACCGGCTTGCATCGGGTAATCACCTGGAAATTGTTGTTGTAACGATGCGACCAGCGTGTCGATTCGGCTCTGCGCCGCCTCAATCGTCAGGCCGGGCTTGAGCCGCGCGATCGCCGTCGGAAGATTGCGCCCGCTTCGCGGCGGATGATCAAACAACGGTGGCCCATAAAAACTTGTTGCCGCCCAAACTTCGATGTTCCGCTCTTTCAAGGAAGTTCCAGGATCGTGAAAATTCGGCGGCATGACGCCGACGATGCGGTACAAGTCTGTGTCCATTCGGATGCTCTTGCCGAGAATGTTTGGATCACTTCCGAATGTTCGCTTCCAGAGCCCGTCGCTGATGACGACTTCCTCTGTAAATCCAGGCGAATGATCTGCAGGCGGAAACGTGCGGCCCAGCTCCGGTTTTACTCCGATCACCGCAAAATAATCCGGCGCCACGATCAAGAGACTGACACGCGCAGGCTGACATGATCCGGTCAGATTGTTGTCATCGTACCAGGCGGGCGAGACATACTCGAAAATCCCGGAATGCTGAAGGTCCTGCCATTCCGGCTCGGACATTCCGACGTCCTGCGCGCCAACGCTCGGAAGATCGTCCGTGATCCTCACCAGCTGCTCCGGATGCGGGTAGGGCAGCGGGTGCAACAGCGTGGCGTCAACCACGCTGAAGATCGCTGTCGTCGCTCCAATACACAGAGCCATTGTCATGATTGCGACAGCGCTGAATCCCGGAGATTTGCGCAACATTCGAAGGCTGAAGCGCACGTCCTGCATCAGAATATCGATAAAATTGCCGCCCAGCTCTTCGCGGCATTCTTCTTTGACTCGCTCGCGTCCGCCGAACTCGATCCGCGCGCGACGCTCAGCTTCGCTGCGGGTTAATCCGAGACGTTCAAGATCATCAGCCCGCAGCTGAATGTGCGCGCGAAGCTCCTCCTCCAATTCGTTCTCGGTCTGGGAACGATAAAAAAACCTCGCCACTAGAGAACGAAAGTAGGCTGTCATGTTTCCTGGGGTTGTGCCGCCAGCGCGGAAGCAATAGCTGCGACCAGACGGTTCCAGCCATCCGTTTCCTCGCGCAGACGTTTGCGCCCTTTCGATGTGAGTTCGTAAAACTTCGCGCGCCGATTGTTATCCGATTTGCCCCAGCTTGCTTTTAGCAGGCCCTGACGCACCAGCCGGAACAACGCCGGATAGAGCGCCCCCTGCTCAATGAGTAGTGCGCGCCCGGAAATTTGCCCGATGCGCAAGAGAACGCCGTAGCCATGAAGGGGACCGAGTGAAACGGCTTTCAGAATAAGAAGATCGAGTGTGCCCGGAAGAAGTTCGGCTTCGTTGCTCATGTGTCTCCTAAGATAATTAGGAGATTAGCACACCCTTTCCTAAGCTGTCAAGGAGAGCAAATAGAAAATTATTTCAAATCGCGAACTCGCCGTGGCTGACTCCCGGCGTCTCTAATGCTAACGATTTAACGATTTAAGGCTTTAAGGCTTTAACCAATCACGGCGGCGAAGCCTTATTTGAAAACGACTTTGCTACCGGGCGCTTCTTCGTAGGTAGCCTCATGGCCCGGAGTCCACTCTCCGTTCTTCAAATACTCGGCTTTGATATGAAACTTGCCGTCTGGAAGGATTTCGCTGGTCGAGCGCACTTCGGTCACGCCGTTTGCGTCGCCTTTCACATCCTCGTGCGTGATGAATTTGCCATCTTTGGCTTCCAGGGTGCCAGCCGTCATAAAGCCATCAGTAGTGAAATAGTAATAGGAAATGGTTTTACGCTGCTCGTCCCAGATTAACAGGCTTTCGCCGCCGTAAGCACCGTCATTGATCGAATGAAGAATTCGGATTGCCTGGCCGTTGAGCGCGCGTTCCCACTTTTTCACATCGACGGTGGGCGTACCGGGCTTTGAGTCTTTGAAGGTCCCTTTCCAAGTTTTCTCCAGCAACGGACGCAAAGGTTCCAAATGAGCGTTGAGCGGAAGCTGTTCGGCCGCGACAGCCGCTAGTGAGCCGCCAAGGTAAAATAAAGATAAAAAAAGTTTGGATCTCATATGAGTTTTTGGGTTTCGACCAGTCTGTCTGACTCTTAGCCAGACGTATTGGAAAAATTTTACCTTATGCCGCCCTGACGAAATTCGGCTCTCCTTCGAGACAGCGATTCAGGTAGGCTGAGGGATTCAGACCTGAGAATTTGTTAAAGTCATGAACGAAATGGGACTGATCAAAATACCCGCAACTACACGTAACGTCCGCCCAGTTTATCTCTGCGCGTGCTTGAATCTCGAGCAATACCTTCTGAAAACGGCGAATCCGGCAAAAGACCTTTGGCGACAGACCGGTTTGTCGTCGGAATAGGTCAATGAAGTGTTTGTGGCTAAACCCGACCTACCTGAGACAGAAGTAATCGTCTGAAGATCCTGCTCGGCCATATACCGGTCCAGTGCCCAGGCGACCGCATCGCCGTGACGTTGCCTTAATTTACGGCGCAAGTCTATGATTTAGCAGCCGTTCGAGAATAGCGAATTTTGAATCTGGCGTGTGGCGCCGTGGAAGAGTTTTCGCGGAATTTCCTGAAGATTAATGATAAGTTCAAATGTTCCATCGGGTAAGACATGTTCGCTGTCATGGTCGGGGGACAGATCGACATAGTACCAACAGAAATCCACATATTGGTTAAGGGGCGGAGCAGGAATATGCCGATAAATGCTCATGCTACGCCTTACCATCCAGGATGAGAGAAGACCCTCGGGTTTTCAAGCCGGTAAAAGCAACGTTTTACATCAGCGTGGCGCTTCAACGACTCTGTTTCTCTTTGCTCTCTAAATTCTACGTCTACTCCCTGCTTCCAGCGCCACTAGACCCACGCTTCCTTGTTCACCACGTACGGCATCTTCGTGGGATCCCCCCCGTAATTTCTTTCCAGCACATCAATGACTGCCTGGACCGTGCGCCCAGCCATCCCTTTTTCGGGATCAACCGAGAGCCGCGTGATCTGCGCCCCACTGGCGAAATGATGGAATAGCCGGGTGCGGTCGGCGATTTCCGGATCGAGAAGTGGCGAATCCGGCGGCAGCGGTTCTTTCTCAAAGACGTCGAGCGCCGCCCCGGCGATGACTTTGTTTTTCAACGCGTTCGCTAGGGCCTTCTCGTCCACGACTGGGCCGCGTGAGCTATTTATTATGTACGCAGTCGGCTTCATTAGCTTGAGTGTCTTCTCGTTGATGAGATGGTAGGTAGGCTTGTCCGTTTCGCCCTCGCGCAAGAGCGGCACGTGAACGCTCACGTAATCAGCGGCGCTAATTGCCTCTTCGAACTCCACGTACCTAATATAGGTCTTCTCCTTCTGAATACCGCTAGCATAACGCAGATCCATCAGCTCCTCGATCGAGGCGATGTACTTGTCGTTATGATAAGCCGGGTCATAGCAAAGGATGTTCATGTCGAACCCCGAACACTTCTTGATCATCGCTAACCCGATACGTCCCGTGCCGATGATTGCGATGGTCTTGCCCGTAACTTCGTCGCCGAGGAATGGCAGGAACGGATGCCACGATGGCCACGTCTGCTCGCGTACCAGGCGCTCGCTCTGCCACATCTTGCGCGCCAGTGTCCCCATCATGAAAAAAGCGAACTCGGCGGTCGCTTCGGTCAGCACGTCGGCGGTATTGGTGAATGGAATCTTGTACTTGTTAGCGTCGGCGCGGTTGATGTTGTCGAAGCCGACCGCGATCTGCGCCACGACTTTAAGCGAGTCCTTCCCCGCTTCGAAGACCTCCGCGTCGATCGGATCGCGCAGCGTCGTGATCAACGCATCAATGCCGCTCTTTACTTTCTCGACGATCAACTTCTTGGGCGGCGCCTCGGGGCCTTGAAAAACTTGGAGCTCGTAACCGCGCTCGCGCAAACGATTCTCCGCAGGATCGCCGATGCGCGAGGTGGCAAAGACGCGAAAGCGTTTCTTCTCAGTCATCCTGGAAGAATGGAAGTGTGTGATTGTTGTGGCAACCACCGATCGCAGCGTTCTTTTATTCCGCCTGACGACATGGTTGAATGATGCTCACCCTCGAAGATCAGGCGACTCTAGATCTCGTCGGTCAACAACATAACGTCGCGGTCCTTGGATTTCCGATCTACGAGTCAATGATCAACTTTTCTCGTGCGGTCATTGATCAGTCTGGCGAAATTCTCTTCAACTTTTCCCGCCAGCGGAATGATACAATCCCAACTTCGGGAAAAGAGAAGTGTCTTGAAAGTTGGCGCCGTCCGTCTAACTCGCTCGTACCGGTGATGTTACGAGCGGAGGATCGCGTAGGTACAAAATATGCCAATTGTACCAGCCAGAGAAATACACCCATTAACATTCAACATGGAGGCACCATAAATGAGAAAGACAGTTGTCACCCTTGCCTGCTGCGCCCTGATTGCGCCGGTGGCATTCGCGCAGACGCGCAAGAAACAAACAATAACTACAGAACAACCGATCACGGTGACGGGAACGGTCGTTAAAACGACAAGTGAGGAAGGTGCGGCCGCCAATTATCAGCCGTTCAAGACTCTCGTCGTTCGCGAAGATCACTCGAATCGTCCCGGCCACTACGTGCTCGAGGGAGCAGGTCACGTTGTGAACCGGAAGGGGGAGCTGGTCCAAACCACGATCAAGCCCGGCGCTCGCGTCCACGTTTTCTTCGTGGAGACGGGCGCTTCACGTGTGATTGATCATGTGGTTGTAGACTGACTCGGCGGTCTAGCTAAGGAGCTGAAGGGCCCGCATGATTTCGGAAGTCGTGCGGCTCTTCGGGGAGAGTATATCGCGCTGCGATATTAGCCGGTTCTCACCACCGTATATCCTCCGTCAACAGCAAACATATCTCCGGTCGCGAGCGAATGCTTGTAGCTCCGCAGAGTGTCGCCTTATCGATGAAATTTTCGCGAGAACGCATTAGTAGGGCACGACTCCGTCGAGCCGCGAAGCCAGCAGCTAGATTTCGACTAACACGAGTCGGCGTTCAGAGACGTGGGCGAGCTTTCGCTGCTGAAGTTCTTGTTATCCGGGGCATCTGCGTAATCCGCGGTTGAAACAAACTACAAATTTTTCTTCGCCCACTCCCCCACCCGATCGAGCGCCTTCTCGATGTTTTCGATCGAGTTGGCCACGCTGAAGCGCAGATAACCTTCGCCGAAATCGCCGAATGCAGTACCAGACAACGCGGCGACACCCGCGTCATCCAGTAACACATCGGCTAGCTTCTTCGATCGCCATCCAGTCTTCTTGATATTGGGGAAAACGTAGAACGCGCCTTTGGGTAAGCGGCAGGAAAAACCTTTGATCTTATTTAGACCGGCGACCATCACGTCGCGCCGTTTCTTGAATTCGGCGCACATTGCCTCGACCGACTCCTGCGGCCCGCGCAGCGCTTCGATGCCGGCGACTTGTGTGAAGCTGGCGGTGCAGGAGTTGGAGTTGGTCATCAAGCGGGCGACGTGTGTCGCCAGGTCGGCTCGCATCACGCCGTAGCCCATTCGCCAACCAGTCATGGCGTAGGTCTTGGAGAAACCATCGAGCAGAATAGAGCGTTCCTTCATGCCATCGGCCGACACGATGGAGTGATGTTCACCCTCGAAGATCAGGCGACTATAAATCTCGTCGGTCAACACCATGAGGTTGCGATCGCCGATCGCGCGCGCGATACCTTCAATGTCATTGTTGGTTAGTACGCCGCCGGTAGGATTCTGCGGTGAATTCAAAATGATCAGCTTCGTGCGGTCATTGATCAGTCCGGCCAATTCGGAAACGTCGAGCCGGAAATCCAATTCCTCGCGCAACCGGATCGGGACGGCCTTCGCGCCCACGTAGTCGATCATCGACTCGTAGATGGGGAATCCCGGATTCGGATAGATGACCTCATCTCCTTCTTCAACCAGCGCAAGGATGGTGAAGAAGATGATCGGCTTGCCACCGGGAACAACGACCACTTCTTCGGGTGTTGCGTTTACCCGGCGCGTCTCGCTCACGTACTGAGCGATGGTCTCGCGCAATTTCGGCAACCCGGCCGAAGGTCCGTAGTGAGTGAAGCCGTTGTGCAGCGCGTCGTTCGCCGCTTCAATGATGTTGCCCGGGGTATCGAAATCGGGTTCCCCGATCTCGAGATGAACAATATCGCGGCCCTTCGCCTCCAACGCTCGCGCCTTCACTAATACTTCAAACGCAGTCTCGGTCCCGAGGCGCGCCATGCGCTTGGCGAGGCGAAGTTCGTGGGCCTTAGTCACGACGGCGAAATGAGCATTAAAGCGCGGTGGCGCAACTTGTCTTTCTCAAGCGCATGATCCCCGATACTCGATGCTGGATATCGGATGTTCATTTCCCACTCACCTTCAACGAATCACAGCGCTGCTTCGTCATTCATTCGTCATTGGCGGCGAAGCCGCCACCACATCCTTTCCCATCGCCAGTGCGCCAGAAAGCTCTTCCCAATCGCAACGCTTCCAAAACGCGCGCCCCCGGGCATTATCGTTCGCGACCAAAATGATCGCTCGCTGGATTCCCGCGTCCCGCAATCCAGCGAAGCATTCCTGCACCAGACGCTTACCCAGTCCGACTCCATGATACCTCGGATCGACTGCGAGATGATAAATATGCCCGCGCCGGCCATCATGGCCGCACAACGACACACCTATGATCGCCGATCCATCGGTTGCGACCCGACTCAGTCCCGGATTCCGGGTAAGAAACCGCGCAACGCTTGCTTTGTCATCGCCTTCCGCAATCTCGAGCCCCTCAACTCGCTTCCATAGCTCAACAGCGGCATCGTAATCGTTGATCGAAAATTCTCTCGTGCGAATCCTGTTCTTCATGTAGGCGCCGACAACCTTACCATGCACCGAGCGCTTCTGATTTCAGCTTTCTTGTCGCGCCGCCTTACAGCTCTGGGCTCTGAGCTCCCAGCTCCTCTAACTCGATTACGATTACGAGCATGAGCACGATTATGAGCACGAGCATGAGTTCGTCATTCGCCGAAGGCCCTGAACGTGTCGAATGGGTGCTTTGTCATTCCTTCTTCATTCAACGCCAGTCCGGCTCGGACTCTGATCTGGACGCCCGACAAAATTCCAGCGAATCTCCCGCGCCATCGAACGTATGGTAGGCAAAACCGAATTATTCCTCATTTGTCTCGTTGCCGTCGCTCTCCTAGCGATTGTTGCCAGGAAAATCCGCGTCCCCTATCCCATCCTGCTAACCATCGGTGGCGTTATCCTCGCTCTCGTCCCCGGTCTTCCTGCGATTCAGCTCGATCCTCAGCTGGTCTTTAATTTGTTTCTTCCGCCGCTGCTCTATCCAGCGGCTGTCTATACCTCCTGGCGAGATTTCCGGGCGAACCTTCGCCAAATTCTCCCCCTCGCCATCGTTTTGGTTTTGTTGACGATGACGGCCGCGGCTTACCTCTTACACTACTTGGTCGGATTGCCTTTGGCCGTGGGTTTTGTCTTCGGCGCAATTATCTCGCCACCAGACGCGGTCGCAGCGTTGGCGGTCACTCAACATTTGCGCGTGCCTCGCAGGATTATTGTCATCCTCGAAGGCGAAAGCCTGATCAACGACGCTACTTCCTTTATCTCCTTCCGTTTCGCAGTCGCTGCTGTCATGACCGGCGCATTTTCGCTGACGCAGGCGAGCTTGCAGTTCCTCCTCGTGGCCGCGGGGGGAATCTGTGTTGGTCTCGCCATCGGTTGGTTGGCGACGCAAGTGCAAAAGCGTTTGGACGATCCGCCCGTTCAAACCATGTTCTCCCTCCTCACTCCCTACGTTGCCTATTTCAGCGGTGAAATGCTGCATGTCTCTGGCATTCTCGCCGTCGTGATCGCCGGCATCTATTATGGCTGGCGCGCACCACGTATCCTGAGCGGGCGGATGCGACTACAGGCGCTGCCGGTTTGGGAAATGGTCACTTTCATTCTGAACGGCGTGCTCTTCATGCTCATCGGCCTGCAACTGCCACAGGTCATGAATGCCCTCGCTCCCGGTATGGCGACACGCGTGGTCGAGCTGGCGATCCTAGTTGTTTTGGTCATCGTCCTGGTTCGTTTCGTCTGGATGTTCGGCGCTAACTATTTGCCGCGCATCTTCGGCCGAAAAGCCCGACGGAAAAACC
>QHRO01000055.1 GCA_003220155.1 Verrucomicrobiota bacterium | reverse complement strand
ACCGGTACCTATGCTGCGACTAAACAAGGTTCGAACGCCTACAGTTCTTGGGGGCAATCGGTCGTATCCAATGGTAACAAATCCGCCTACACCCAGCATTACTCCAATGCGAACGGCACCGTTGGATCGATCCAGGGCTCACAAGGTGGGGCCGCCGTCGGCGCTTCTACCAAGTACGGAAACACCGCCGCGGCCAAGACCGCCAGCGGTAACATGTACGCGACCCACGACGGCAACGTCTACAAAAATACCGGCTCAGGTTGGAGTTCATATAACAACGGCAACTGGAACTCGGTAAATAGTTCTGCGAGTTCGAAGAACGCTCAGGAACAAGCAAAGAACTATCAAAACTCCGGAGCTAACCAAGCCTCAGCCCAGCAACAAAAGCAGAGCTACCAAAAATCCGGTAGTAGCAGTAGTTCCAAGCACAGAACCGGCAACGCGGTGCATCGCAAAGCCAGCGCTTCCAGCAAGCTTCCCGTAGTGGAGGCGGTGGGGGCGGAGCAGCGCGCAGTGGTGGAGGGCGTCGGCGCTAAGAGATCGCAACTCTAAACGGTGGCTATTGTCGATTCGCACGAGTTAGAAGAAATCCTTGTAGGCGGAGCAAGACAGTTTTTGACGGCCTTGACCGCGATTTGCCTTCTCGTTTTCACAGTACGCGCGGATGATCTCACTGCGGCTCCGAAAAAGTCTCCTGAAACAGGAACCTCCGCGTCGGAAAGTGCGCATGCTTTCCCCGACACCAGTCTTGATCCCACGGTTTTAAGCACCCAAATGTCGCTGAGCAATGAATTCAAAGCTCAGGAATTCGATGCGGTTAAGGACACTGTGACGCTCAATCTGTCTTACGCTTTCGGGAAAACTACGCGCCCGGACTGGACGGCACAGGTGGACCTGCCGGTGGTTTATTATAACGCCGGCCAAACCAAAGGAGTCGAAAGCGGTGCCGGTTTTGGCGACCTCGAGTGCCGGATCGGACACGTCATTCATTCCGAGGGTATTTTTCGTTACGCCGCCGGACTCGAGGCTGAATTCGATACCGCCGGTGGACCGCCGCGCGGTGATGGGATTTTTCGACTCTCTCCGATAGTCGCGTTTGTGGTGCAGCCCTCTGCCACATTCAAGTTCCAGACTTTTGTGCAGTTCAATCAATCGTTCTTTACGGAAACCGGGGTCTCGGAGGAGCAGGAGCTTCATTTGAAACCGGCGATCAACGTTGCCCTGCCCAACAATTGGTACGCTTATAGCGAATTTGAAGAAGTATGGCAGTTCCCGGCCCATGGACAATTCACTTCCACATTTAAATTCGAAGTCGGACGCAGCTTCGGAAAAGGCGGCGCCTGGATCTGGAGCGCGCGCTGCGAAATTCCGCTTACCAGCAGTTCGGATAACTACACTGTCACCACCGGTTGCACCTATGTTTTTCAATGACTTCATCAAATGGCTGATCTGAATCCAACAGACGAAGCGCTGAGGGGCAAGTGGACCGTTACTCTTTCGGGATCGGGCTACTCGCGGCTTGCGTGAGTGTCAAGGCGACAATGGCCAACCGGCCGTCGGTCTGCCATGGATCTCCGCCTCCATTCCGACCATGCAGTTCCTGGTGGAAGCTATCGAGCCACTGGACTTGAGCGGGGACTGCTTTGCTCACGTCGGCAACCAGCAGATCCCTCTCGGCATCGATGTTCGGTGAAATATGGTGGGTCACCTGGCCAGTCGTGCGACTTAGTTCGACACCGATATCGTAAGCGGCCGATCCAATCCAGGCAGGCCGGTCGTCGTAGGTCTTCTCCATTTGCCAGAATCGAACGTGATGGCGTTCCTTGGGGCTGCCGCCAACTGGTTTTTCAAAAGCCAAATCTTCTTTCCGTCCGAAAAGATAGAGATTGCTGACCGGAGCCTTATCATCCGGTTTTCGCAAAACGGTATCGACCACGATCCGAACGCTGCTGCGAAAGTTCAGTGGATCGGCAGGATCCCATCCGGCGGCTGTCATGGCCCGGATGATTTCTTCCTCGGTGCCGAGCAGTGCGATATTCAGGGGATCTCCGGGAATATCGCTCGACGTCTGTGTCACCCGAGGGCTCTTCTTCATAACCCCAAGATACCTCTCGTGACGTTTCCAGAGGCGAGGAAGAATCAGGTAAGCGATGAGAAAATAGAGGGCGGCGATGGCGAGGAGAATTCGTTCCCACGCCGGGAAACGTCGTCGTGTTTGTGATTCAGAACCACTCACCATGTGGCTGAAAACAAAGCACGGGCGGCTCCAAAAGCCTATTGATAGAAGGTACGACTTTAGTCCCATAGGCGAATCGATTTTTCATCATGTTTTAGGCACGGTCCGACCCGAAATGAAACGCCTTGCTGGTGGACGACCACGCATAGGGGCAGTCAAGTACGCGGTGGACCATCTGGACACGACTGATCGTTGTTCTCGGACATGAACGCTTGTAGCGCGGTGAACGGCGGCGCTTTTCGGGCGGCTCTGCTCCCGGCGATATCAATTCATTGGTGCGTGATATTCAATCCCGGTGGCCGTGAGCAAAGAAAAATAGTGCGGCGCGCTCGCCAACGCCATTCATAAAAATGAGGCTGCTGTCGCGGCGAAGATTCGAAAGCAGGCCGAACTCGGCGAGCTCGCTGCTCAAGTTCGGATAGTCGAGGGCTATTACGATCTCGACGCCGGCAAGGTAGAGTGGAGCGCAAAGTAAGTCTGAATTTTAAGGTTGCTTCCTTCGTACGGCTAAGGTCCATTGGGCCAGTTGATGCCGGTGGAAGAACCCAGCGGCGCAATTAAACAAGCTGGCCGGAAGAGATTTCTATCCTGCGCCAGGCAAACAAAAATTAAGGAGGTATATTCATGAACAATGTAAAGAAAATCGGGCTGTTGTTGTTAATCTCGGGCCTAATCACGGGATTTGCGCAGGCGGCAGAAAAACCAGACGCAACGTTGCGGGTGAGCGGGGGTTCGTTCGCTCTTGGAATTGGTGTCAACTGGGGGTCAGGCACGCTCACCTACAAAGGCAAAGCCTATCCAGTTAAAGTAAAAGGACTCTCGGTAGGCAAGGTCGGGATGACCAACTCTTCCGCTTATGGTGAGGTTTTCAATTTGAAGCATCTTCAAGATTTCAACGGTCATTATGATGTCGGTGGCGCGGGCACGCGCGGTGTGACTCTTGGCGCTGGGAAAGCTGGCACCCTCATGTCAAATCAGGCCGGTGTGATAGTCCGAATTTCCGCCACACAAAGCGGCGTTGCTGTCAATGCCACTGGCGGCGGCGTTGACATGAAACTCAAGTAGTTGAACGCCCTGGCCACCCAATAAATCCGGGCGCGTCGTCAATGCGACGGCGCGCCAGTCCAGATGGATCTGAGTTCAATTGCCATGTCCCGCTCGCATAAGATCCGACGGTTTTATCTCACCGCTTAAAGCTATGAACGCAGCACCACCACTCATTCTAACCGCGCACCCATAGAGTCGCCTGGCGATAGTCCGGCTCGCCCTGCTCGGCGCCCGCAATCCGCACACGCCTCATTGTTCCACGGAGAAACGCTCGACGCTGCCGCGCGCATCTCGACCCCCCAGCGCCCCCGAGCGTGACGTCGACCCTTCGTGGTCGAAGCAACGAGCACCCGCACGCCTCCGATGTTTTGTTGGCGTCTGTGGTCTGTAGGCCTAAAGTCCAACAATCGGATTGCGCAAAAGGCTGTAAACTTATTAGCGGCTATAAACATGACGACGATAACCGACATGGTTGCGCGCGGATGGGAGAACTTCGTCGCCCGCCC